>JABIFK010000867.1 GCA_018650745.1 Candidatus Latescibacterota bacterium
AAGACTACACCTCAGGTCGTCACTTTGAAGACGCCGTCTCCTACTCTTTTTATCCTATTGACCTGCACGACAAAGACGGCATCAAACCCAAACCTCTCGAGCCAGGTACAACACCCACCATTCCCTTGCGCGCACTCATTCCCAAAGACAGCAAAAACCTACTCGTTGCCGGACGCTGTGTGAGCAGTGACCGCCTCGCCAACTCAGCAATGCGCGTACAAGCCTCCAGCATGGGCATGGGCCAAGCAGCAGGCGCTGCCGCTGCACTCGCTGTGCGTCTTGAGACCACCCCATTAGACACACCTCTTCAAGACTTGCACAACCTGCTCCAAGAACACGGTGCCATTGTTCCCAAAAAATAAACGGCCCAACCAAAAACGACATAACGCGAGATTGGAACATCGTTTACTTCCAAACGTTCATCAATGAACCGCAACATATTCAGATACTGATTATCCTGAATAAACATCCACAACAGCAGGAATACTCATAAAAGGAAACAAATCAATGGAAGCAAAAGACCTCAGCACAGACTTTCCACGCAGCCCCCGCGAAACAGTAGGCGGTTATGTTGTTGCTGGACGCACATTGGATAAGTGTCGCGCCCAGATCAACAACAGCATAGGTGACTATCACTTTGACTGCCCGCTCGACAACGTATTCTTCGACTTTGCTGAAATCACCGCTGAAGATTTCAAAAATTATGTGGCCACAGGTGCAAGTGACGACGAAGTGGGACAATGGATTCAAGACAACGCCAAAAAACGCGACAAAATTGACATCATCAAATGGAACAACAAAATGCGAGGCATGCGCATCAGTGAAATGCCTGATCCATTGCAAGAGTTCCTCGAAGGATATATTCCAGAATTCATTCCTCAAAATAAAATTGTCTATGTTTGGTTTGACGTCTACGACATTGAAGAAGATCGAATTTAACGTGTTTGAAGTTTAACCCATACACGTAGGGGCAGGCCCCCGTGCCTGCCCTTTCCCCCGATACAATCAGGCATCCACAGCAGGTTGCCCCAACAGTTTAAAGCTTTTACGGATTGCATAAATCAATAAGCCGCCCGGTTCATCAGTGAACCGAGCGGCTTTTCTTTTGCTTTTTAATCCTTTTCATACAATTTTGTATCACGTTTTAGAATTTCACCTTTTCCCAAGGTTTCGCAATGACCATTCAACCTACAAACAGCGCACTGGGCGCAATCGTCCAAGACATCGACTTATCTCAAACACGCGACAGCGAAACCGTTTCCGAATTACAAAACGCATTTTACGAATACAGCCTGCTCATCTTTAGCGACCAAACCCTCACCGAAGATGAGCAGGTATGTTTCTCCAAACATTTCTGCAATCCAGAACCCCATCCCACCAACGCAAAAAATCGCGGCGCTCGCCCCGAAATCACCATCATCTCCAACACCGATGACGGTGCCCTCGGCAATGCCGAAGTCCACTTTCACGCCGACCTCATCTTCTTACCCAACCCAGGCACCGTTTCCATTCTCTATTGCGCCGAAACACCCACCCAAGGTGGCGACACCTATTGGACAGGTAACAGTACCGCTTATAATGTGCTTGATGACGACATGAAACAACGCCTCGAAGGTCTCGAAATTGCCTATGTCCACGCACGCCCCGAGTACAATCCCCCAGAACCGCCTCGTCATCCAATAGTTCTCACACATCCCGACACCGGTCGCAAAAGCTTGTATTTTTCGCCCAATCATGCCAAATGGGTCGAGGGGCTTTCCAAATCAGAAAGCGATGAGACGATCACTTTCTTAACACACTATCTCACACAAGAGAAATTCATCCACTGCCACCACTGGCAACCCAATGACCTCGTAATGTGGGATAATCGCAGTACGATGCATCGGCGAGATAGCTTTGATAATGCACAGCGGCGTGTCATGAAACGCACCCAAGCTGTTTCAAAATAGCCGAAATGATTTGAAGCCCCTTGCCCTCTAAAACAATCCTAAAGCCCCCGGCAATGAATGACCGGGCGGGAACATCACAGCCCCCCCCCTCTCCTTCAATCTTGAAACCCTTAGACAACTTTTTTTATCTAATCCTTGAGCGGTTATTTTCTGCCCGCCACTTTTTCTTAAAAAGTCCTATAATTAGGTCACATATTCCCTCAAGGAGATACGCATGTCTGAAGAACCCAAATTGGAAGAAATTGAATTTGCCGAAAATCCCGAACCGCGTTGCCCATGTGTTTTATTGCTCGACACATCTGGTTCTATGTCTGGTTCGGCCATCAACGCATTAAACGAAGGGCTACAAACTTTTAAAAATGCCCTCACAGAAGATGGATTGGCTTCTCGGCGCGTGGAAATTGCCATTGTCACCTTTGACAGCAAAGTCAACGTCGTGCAAGACTTTGTCACAGCCGATCAGTTTGAACCCACAACTTTAAGTGCAGGGGGTGCCACAGCGATGGGCACGGGCATTGTCACAGGCTTGGACATGGTGCAAAACAGAAAAACACAATACCGCGAAAACGGTATCACCTATTACCGGCCTTGGATATTTATGATCACCGATGGCGAACCTCAGGGCGAAGCCAATGATATTATCGACCAAGCATCTCAGCGCATTAAAACAGAAGAAGAAAACAAAAGTGCGGCCTTTTTTGCAGTGGGTGTAGAAGGCGCCAACATGGAAAAGTTACAAAGCATTGCCGCGCGTGCCCCAGTGAAACTCAACGGGCTCAACTTTGGAGAAATGTTTGTATGGCTCTCTGCCAGTATGCAACGCGTATCACACTCTAAGGTAGACGAACAAGTTGATCTGCCACCATTGGGCTGGGGAACTGTTTGATGAATGGTGTAGAACAACAAGCAGTCAGACCCGGTCCATCACTCAGTAGATGGAAAGTCTCATCGACATCGGTGTGTGGCAGCAGCCATGAAAAATTGGGCACCCCCTGTCAAGACGCATCCTTTTGGTCTGTTCAAGAGAATAACATTTTTTTTGCGGCAGTTGCCGATGGTGCAGGCTCCGCCTCTCGCAGTGATGTAGGGGCACAAATCGCATCGCAAACAGCCGTTGAGGCACTCAAGGCCGAAACCAACTTAGAAAACAGATTGCTCAAGAACCCCAGAACATTCAAAACCGTTCTTGTCAAAGCACTCAAATCTGCTTTACGCGCCGTAAAAGAAGAGGCCAAAACACAAGGTATTAAACCCCGCGAATTGGCCTCTACACTCATAGTTGTCATCGCCACACCTAAGGTCGTTGCCACGGCACAAATAGGCGATGGCGCAGCCGTCATACAAACACAGAACAATGAGCTCATCGCCCTAACAACGCCCGACAACGGCGAATACGTCAACCAAACCACCTTCCTCATTTCACCCAAAGCAATCAGCACTGCACAACTGCACATCTGGCATGGCCCACCCACCCACATCGCGCTCTTTTCCGATGGCCTCCAAATGTTGGCCCTGCAAATGCCCTTTGGCAAACCACATGCTCCGTTCTTCTCTCCGCTTTTTGCATTCATTTCTAAAGCAGGTGCAACAGCTCAGGCACAGCTCACATCTTTTTTGCAATCACCTCGCGTAAAAGAACGCACCGACGACGATCTAACCCTCCTGCTTGCAGCTCTACAAGACGACACACATGAAACTGAGAACCAAATATAAAGGGGAATCTGTTGCCCTTGATACCAATAAAGTCTTAGGCACTGGAGGAGAGGCCAAAGTCTTTGCTGTGCATCAAAAACCCAATCTTGTTGCAAAGATCTATCACAAACCCACCAAAAAACGCGTTCAAAAACTCAACATCATGCATGCCAATCCCCCCGGCGATCCCATGGCAAGCTTGGGCCACATCTCCATTGCATGGCCAGTTGATCTCCTACAAACCACCGACCCCGTTCCAAAAGTGGTCGGTTTTCTCATGCTCAATGTCTCGGGTATGAGCAGCATTCTCAACTTTTACAATCCACAAATCCGTCGCAAAGAATGCCCCCTCTTCAATTACAAATATCTACACCGCACAGCCCGCAACTTGGCAACCGCCGTACGTGCACTCCATAGTCGCGACTATGTCATTGGCGACATCAACGAATCCAACATCCTCGTCTCTGATTCATCTCTTGTCACCGTTGTCGATACCGATTCCTTTCAGGTCACCGATCCAAATACGGGAAACATCCATCGCTGCCCTGTTGGCAAACCGGAATACACACCGCCCGAACTTCAAGGTGTCACATTTTCTCAAGCAGATCGACAACTCTATCACGACCAATTCGGTTTGGCCGTACTCATCTTCCAACTTCTTATGGAAGGCTTTCATCCTTTTACTGGCGTCTACAAAGGCAAAGGCGATCCCCCTCCGATAGAAGATCGCATTGCAAGTGGTCATTTTCCATATCGCAAACGTTGGCACCGGCCCTACGAACCCAGCCCGTTGTCGCCAGAAATCGATATTCTGCACCCAGACCTGAAATACCTCTTCATGCGTTGCTTCGAAACAGGACACAAAAAACCCAAACGCCGCCCCGATGCTCAGGCGTGGATTGATGCACTCACAAAGTCAGAGGACGCGCTGATAGAATGTGCCCAAAACAAACAACACCTCTATGGCAAACATTTAAGAAATTGCCCGTGGTGCGAGCGAACAACGCGCTTAAGCGGCCGTGACCCATTTCCCTCTTCGCAAACCATTCACAAAGGTTTGCCACAGCCTATTGCGCCTCCCAAACAAAAATCTATTACCCCTCTCAAACCCCAAAAAGCACCATCTGTGCCCCAGTCGTCTTCATCCAGCACGGTGACATCTGGCTACACACCAAAGTCAAAAAAATGGGTCTTGGGTCTCGCACTCTTTTTTATAGGCGCCTGGCTTCTTACAAAGGTAGAAATCACACGCCCAACCCTCACCATGCCCAAACTGCCAGAATGGACCGCAGAAGAAACACTGGACCCCATACCGGTGCCACAAATAGACCAATCAGAAAAAACATCCACTATCGAAAATGAAACACCACTCATACCTGAACCATTTAAAGAACTGCTCAATCGCTTTCAAGCTTTGGACAATCCCAATCTATCCGATCAAGACTTACTGGAACGCTATCCAAAGTTTCTCGCTGATTTTTACAATCACCCAGAAGCCAAAGACTATCTTGAATATGTCAAAGATCGATGGGAGAACTTATCCTTTGCTCAAATCACAGACGCCTATCAAAATTTCCAAGAAAACCCAAGCAAAAAAACTGTAACTACTTTATTGGAAACCTCAACAACATATCTCAAAAACCAAAGTAAGAGACAATCGGCAGCCACACATACACAAAGATTTTCCAAATGGCATTTGGACACCGCAACACGTCCCATACAATTAATCATTGATCAGGGGCAAAAACTCTACGTTCAAGTCATCCACAACGACAACATATATGTAGAAACCAAAAGGTTGGGCAGTTTCACGTCCATCACAGTGCCCCATTATAGATCGTCTGACAGACTCATCATCAAAGGATATCAAGACGACCGATTTGACGATACGCAACTGGATCAAACGCTCAGCATAAACAGCTTCAAAGGCAATCACAACCTCACCCTATCCGACCAGAGAGGCACAGTTAATGTGCAGGTTGTATTTGAGGATTACCCTAAAAAACCACCGATGTAATCACAAAAAATTGGACAGCTAATGTATAGCAAAAGAATTTAAATATCCAAACAGGTTACAGCTCCGAAATCGAGTCCAATCCTTCAGGCTGAGGTAAAACATAACGTATCGGCTGAATAGAACCGTCTCGTCTCTTCACTTGCTCAACACGCTTACCTTTAATTATAGAATGCTCAATTAATAAGTCGTCATCAATCACACATCCATAAAGATAGCTTGTACCTTTCACCGTCACCCGTTCGCCCATACGCATCGGGTGTTCATCACTGCCAGTCATAATCACACCCGCTTCAATGCGGCTTTGAGCACCTATTTCCATATTGCCCTTTAAAATATTGCGATTCAAAATCTCAACACCCTCTCCAAGTGTCATCGTTTGCCCAGGATATGCACTGATTTCTACTCCTACGCCAATGCTAACACCTTGCCCTAAAATAATGTGCCCACTCAAATGACAATGATCCCCAATATTCACATTGCGATTCAAGTGCACGTCTGGTCCTAAATAAGCACCTTTGCCAACCACAATATCCAAAGGACCATGATCTTTATCCAGTATAAGAATCTGTTCAATCACTTCATCCGCGATAAAGAAATCTTCTTCATCAACAATCGTAATCGTGTCTTTAAGTTGATCATATGCCCATCCACGAGCAATGGCTTCCATCTGCCGCAAAACACTCTTGACATTAAACCCTAATATATCTTCTTCATTTTCGGCCACAGCCGCTCGCACCACCAACCCGTCTTGATTAAATAGATGGACAAAATCAGTGAACATCAGCTCACCTTGAATATTATCCGTATTCAGTTGATGAATATATTTGCGCAACAGCCCTTCTTTTAAAGCAAAAATTCCCGTATTAATCTCACGGGTTTCTAACAACTCCTGTCGCGTAAATGCATACGTCCGACCATTGTACTTCACTTCATAGGGTGCTTGGTCATCTAACACAAGAATATCTTTGTGCTCACGGATCTCAATCACTTTATCAAAATCTTCACCAGAAGAGGTGCTTTGAACATCTACTTTGGGCACACGCAAAATGCGGCCGTAATAATTGGTCTCTGCCGAACCACTATACACACCCGTAAACATCATCATATCACAGACTTCAGACTCAAATGCACATCGAAACTGATCAACAGCCACATCGCGTAAAAGCCCGGTATCCCCTAAAAAAATGTAGACATCGCGATTATCATCTACATTGGGGAAAGCTTCCAAACCCACGCGCACAGCATCGCCCGTACCGGCAGGCAAACCCAACACAGGATTCTCCTGATAGGCAAAAAGACGGCCTTTTTGTGCACCTGTGG
>JABIFK010000363.1 GCA_018650745.1 Candidatus Latescibacterota bacterium
CTTGAACAGAAACCAACGTTCCAGGCAACTGATTGCTCAACGTCACGGGTGAAGGCTGGAATGCACCTCCGCCGATCTTGATCTCTCCTGTTACAGCAGCACCTGCTCCATTCACAGTCTGAACCGGAACACTAAAAACCCCATACTGAAAGTCAATTCGGGTTCCAGTTAAAGGGGTTGGCGTAACCTGACTCACATTTTGTGCATCAATGCGCTGTAAAATCCCTCTCTCAATCGTCGCGACCTTTGTCGCAGTCTCAACACCGTCTAATTTGCCACGAAGACTTACCGTCCACTTATTCCTCACAAAACCAGGTGCTATATAGGGGGTATTTTCTGTCTGGCTGTTGAAAGTGGGGAAAACGATTTGCCCACCCGTAATATCGTTGCCTGTTAGATCAACCGTACCAAAGGTCGGTTGAATCGCGTCAATGACAACGTCAACACTCGTGCTGCCATCGACACTTGGCTGATCGCTGATGACCACATTGCCCACAAAATCGAATTCGATTGCGCGTCCAGGAGCAACTGGCACATTACGTGTTGTGCCACCGTAATTTGTGCTTGATCCCCAAAGACCAATGAAGTTTACCCGCACATTTGCCGTTGTGGGTAAATTGATATCCTTCGTATAAGGAGAATTTTCCCACGTATAAGGCCAGCCAGGTGTCAACTGACTACCATCAACGTGACCACCTTCAAAGTTCACAAGGCGAAAAGTGACGTCCTCAGCCTGTGCTGCGCCCGTCACACCGCCAAGCAGAATCGCCAGAACGGCATAAAACAGAAACCAACTTTTCCCAAAAACCTTCATCCAACTACCCCCAGTAGTAATGAGTTTATCTATAATTTTCTGTGATCTATTCGCTATAATACCTTGATTGGCCATTTATATAAGCAACAAATGTACCAAAAAAACCAAAAAAAAACCAAACACAGCATTTACAATACTTTAAATAAAAAATCGCCATTTCCCAGTAAATCAGATTCAATCGGGACAGTGGGAAATGCACCAAAAGTGTAGCATAAGCACCAGCACAAAAAAAAACCCGACGTAAAAACATACGTCGAGCCCTGACATCGACAAAGTCTTTGCCTGCACCATAGAAGTAACTCCCGACGAGTTACTGGTGCAGAAATATTCAGCATTGATCCAACGAACGGATGGAAGCAAATCTTCCGATTGCTCGCAACATGTTTCTTATGAACAATTTTGTTCATAATTGTTCATACCACAACTAAATCCAAATATACATATAATTGCAAAAAAATCAAGTGATCGAGATCACACAAGCAAAAAAAATTGATTGGCGGTTTCTGCCAAAAGGCCAGACTCCCCCTGAATGGGCCTTCTGGCACAGGGTTTGCCGAATCAATAGAATCGTCTCTTTATTGTTATCGGCAGATACTGGCTTTTATGTTGCCCAAGTACTTATTTTTTCTTACATTTTCGAGAAGTTTGCCGGTAGTTTCCCTCTGACAAAAAAGCACCATTCACTCAGCATATCGACCACAAGGACTACCATTTAGCCACCCAAAATTTTCCCATTTAGGATATTTGGGGCTCGCATTTTTTATCTCAGCAAGGCACTTTTTTGGCCCAAGGACAACTGCTCAATAAAACCCTGATAGCTGCTCGCCTGGTCACAATCTTGCGCATAAGTGTGACAGGCATCTCTTTGGGTAGCCAATTTATCTTGGCACGTCTGCTTGCACCAGCCTCTTTTGGACAATTGGTTTTCCTGCTCTTTGTTCTCGACCTAGCAGGGCGAATCACCTCACTCCAAAGTGAGAAAGGCATTATTCGAGACCAAGAGGATCCTCAACAGGCCTTACATGCTTATTTCACATTCGAAGGCATACTAAGTGTCTCGGTTGCGCTCGTGCTTCTCTTTTCGGGCCCAACACTGATGCAGGTACTCGGCAAACCCATATTGGCCTTACCCCTGCAAATTGGTGCAGGGCTACTCATCTTCCGGTGGTTGAGAGCACCACTGATTCTGGCAAAAAAAGAGCTCGATTTTCATGTTGTAACACGCATTACTCTCATCGGCGAACTGATTAAACCCACGGTATCAATCTTTCTAGCGTGGAACGGTTTTGGATTTTGGAGTTTGCTTTGGGGCCTTGTTGCATACGAAATCAGTCAAGTCATTTTGATTTGGATTTGGGTTCCCTTCCGCCCTCGTTGGATATTTGAGCGAAGTAGAGCCTTTGAAATGCTCCGCTTCGCGTTGCCTTTATCGGCATCGGGACTGCTAAGTTATTGGTATTGGCGCATCGACGACTTTTGGGTAGGAAAACTCTTGGGAGACGAACAACTTGGTTATTATTGGATGGCCTTCACGATCCCTCACACCATTTTAGGATATGTGGAAAATTTGGACAGAGTCACCTACCCGGCTTTTGCAAAGGCAGAAAACGATGCGCAAATCATCCGTGGTTTTGAGCTTGTTACCCGGTTTTCGGCGATTGTTCTTTTTTTTCCTGCGATAGCAAGTTTCTTATGGGCAGAACCAATCATCACTTTACTCTTTGGCGATAAATGGCTGCCAGCAATTGTGCCTTTTCAGATATTCATGCTACTCATTGTCTTTAGAGGAACCTTCCGACATTGGGCAAATATTGCCATTCTTAAAGGGAAAACCAATATCTTTCTCATTGTCGTGGCAGCCTCGGCCATATCGGTAACAGGCTTCGTATATTGGTTGACGCCTCTCTATGGCATCATTGGCACAGCGGTCGGAGTCGTCATAGCAATGCTTGGTGTTTCGCCCATTTACTTTATTTGGTTTAAACGCATCCTTCCCATATCCTACTTGCCAGCAATTTGGAAGCCAATTGTGGCTTCTGTCGTCGCTTTGCTGATAGGAACTTTACTCAGGCACACACTGGGAATGACCGACCCTTTGTTTGTGAGCCTATCCATTGCAATCACGGGCATCGTTTATCTCATGCTGATCTTTTTGCTAGACAAAGAGATTGTCGGGCTAATTCGAAGTCGCATTTTTTCTCGTTTGGACACCACATAACGCCATGTTTTATACGATACAAAACGATCCTAAAATGGATCAGCAGATCGATCACGATCTTCAGGCTATTCAAGAACGTCTCCTGAGTGCATTTGAGGGGATTGAAGGGCTTGTATTGGTTGGCGGATTCGGTCGCGGAGAAGGCGGATTGGTTCTAAAAGACGGGAAATATCGACCAGAAAATGATTATGATCTTGAGATGATCACAAATCAGCCCGTAGATACCGAAAAACTGCTAGAGACAGAAAGGGGCCTCGCGCAGGACCTGGGCGTATCGTGGGTGCACATAGAAAATCGTCAAAAACAGAACCTCTCACGACTTCCATTTACACAATATGTCTACGACTTAAAGTACGGCGGACGCATCCTCTATGGGCCAGAGGAGATGTTGGATGAAATTCCGGACATGAACAATGCAAACCTGCCCTTGGCCGAAGGAGAGAAACTCCTACACACGAGGTTGTGGTGCTTTTTGGGTGCCTATACGACGGAATTTGAGGAACGCCAACCAACAGATGAAGAAGCCGTTTTCATGGCCTCACAAATGTCCAAAGCAATACTCGCAATTTGCGACGCCAATTTGATGCTCAAGCACGACTACCAAGTCCAATACCAAAACAAGAGCAGCCATTTTTTAAGCAATATTGGGGCAAAAAAAGAGCTTCGAGATTTGGTTCGTTGGGCAACGGATTA
>JABIFK010000868.1 GCA_018650745.1 Candidatus Latescibacterota bacterium
AGCGATGGCTTCGGCGTTGGCGGCAAAAGTATCCGTTTATCAATCCATTTGTGTTGATTATTATTGGTGGATTGTGTTGGTTTTTTGCTTGGTTTATTGGTACAGATTAAAGCATTATTTGATGTTTGAAATTATCAAAAAAAGGCGGCCTCATTTGAGGCCGCCTTTTTGGTGTTGTCCATCTATTTGGTATAAGCAATTCGGATTTATTTTTTTCCAAATTTTAGAATCATTACCCACATCGGTTGTTCACCAACGTCATAAGTTGCCAAGGAGGTGAGGTCACCTGTTTCTGGGTCTATTCGAAACCCTTCCATTTTGCCAGAGCCTTGACCGGCGGCAAATAGGAAGTTGCCTTCTGGGTCGATGTTAAACACACGTGGTGTGGGTTCTGTGGGGGTATGACTCAGTTCTTCGAGTGAGCCGTCTGGCATAACGACAAAGCGTGCAATGCTGTCGTGGCCTCGATTGGTGATATATAAAAATTTTCCGGTGGGATGTATGTGAATTTGTGCACAGCTGTTTTTGCCAGAAAAGTCTTCGGGCAATGTGGACATATTTTGACGGCGTGATAGGGTGCCGTTATCAATGTCGAGGTCATAAACGGTTACGCTACTGCCATTTTCATTTGCCAAATAGACCACATTGAGTGTGGGATGGAATTCGTAATGGCGAGGGCCTTCACCGCGTGGGGGTTTGATTCGCTCTGTGGCATTGGCTGTGAGATCGCCTTTGGTTTCGTCAAAGGTAAATTGATAAATGGCATTGGCCGGCATGGTGTGAGATACAAACACATATTGGTTTGTTCGGTCGGGGTGCACACAATGGGCATGCCCCCCTGTTTTGATCCATTGTCGGTGAGGCGATGTGACGGCACCTGTGCCATCGAGTGCATTTACGCCAACCACACCTGCGCTATAATAGGATGAAAATAAGTAACGCCCAGTTCTGTCTGTGCTGAGGTAACAGGGATCAGAATCAAAATCAACGGTGTTGATGAGTTCCAATGCGCCTGTTTCTGCATCTATTGAAAAGCTAGAAACCTTCTTGGTCGAACGCAAACCTGCATACAAGTACTTCTGTTGAGGGTTGGTGCAAAGTGGGCCCACAGCGCCGTCTACTTCCACTTCACCAACGGATTTGAGTGCTCCTGTTTCAGGGTTTAGCGCATAGCGTAAAATTTTTTGCTCACCTGCTATGGCAACATACATATGGTACTTCATTTGGCTTTCCTTTCTGCCGGGGGTAACCTGTGCGTATCCAATTGATGTATAAAGAGATATGAGCGCAATTGTAAGGGTCAATATTTGGTTCAAAGATCATCTCCTTATCGGAATGAATGTCTAATATAGGGGTTCTATGGCCAATATGAAAGCGCAAAGGAAGGGGCTTTTTGATCGACTTGACTTTAGCATCGGATGGGCGTTAATTGGCGGATAAATTAGGGAAATGAGTCCCAGGTCCCAGGTCTACAGATTAAGACCCATATCAGCTTTTAGATTTTGACTTGCGGCTTGTTGACCTGAGACTTGAGGCTAATTTCCCTGGGGCTGATTTTACCCACAGCGTGTCAGATAAGGATATCTCATTATGAGCAATGACAAACCCAATATTCTGTTCTTTTTTACCGATGATCAACGTTTTGATACGATTCATGCTTTGGGCAATCCCGAAATCCAAACGCCCACAATGGATCGTTTGGTGGCTGAGGGTACGACCTTTACACATGCACATATACCTGGGGGGACATCAGGGGCGATTTGTATGCCGAGCCGGGCGATGTTGCATACTGGGCGCACGTTGTTCCATTTGGAGGGTGCCGGGCAAGGTATTCCTGAAGATCATGTGTTGATGGGCGAACATTTTCAAGCGCATGGGTTTAACACGTGGGGCACCGGCAAGTGGCACAATGGGCCTGCATCATATGCCCGTAGTTTTTCTGATGGCGCCGAAATTTTCTTTGGTGGTATGGATGATCATTGGAATGTGCCTGCTTTTGATCATGATCCCACAGGGAAATATGAAGGACGCTTGCCACAATGCCCCGATGCGTTTCGGTCGAATGATGTGAAAATTAGGCGAGGCGATCATGTGACGGCGGGTAAACATTCGAGTGAGCTGTTTGCCGAGGCTGCGATGGATTATTTGGATGAATATGATTCAGATGATCCTTTTTTTATGTATATGGCCTTTATGGCTCCCCACGATCCGCGCACCATGCCACAGGATTTTTTAGATTTGTATGATCCTGAGAAAATTAAGTTGCCAGAGAATTTTATGGGTGGTCATCCGTTTGACAATGGTGATTTGAAGGTTCGGGACGAAGTCTTGGCAGATTTTCCACGTGATCCAAACGATACAAAAAGGCATATCGCCGAATACTTTGCGATGGTGACGCATTTGGATGCTCAGATCGGACGTGTGTTAGATACACTTGAAAAGACGGGTAAAGCAGATAATACGATTGTGGTTTTTGCTGGAGACAATGGTTTGGCGGTGGGGCAGCACGGTTTGTTTGGCAAACAAAATATGTATGAGCACAGTGTGCGTGTGCCAATGGTGATGCGGGGCAAGGGCGTTCCACAAGGCGAACGGAGGGATGCCTATGCTTATGTATTGGATATTTTTCCCACATTGTGTGACTTGATTGGCGTGGATATTCCCGATACGGTTGAGGGTAAGAGTTTGGTCTCTGCGCTGAATGATGCAGATGATCATGTGAGAGATACGATTTTTTCGGCGTATCGCCAATATCAGCGTATGGTGAAAGATGATCGTTATAAATTGATTGAATATGTGGTAGATGGGCGACGCACGACGCAGTTATTTGATTTGCAAAATGATCCTTTGGAGTTGCACAATTTGGCTGATGCCCCTGCCCATTCTGATACGCTTTCAAAGTTGCGTGACATTCTCTTTCAGTGGCGCGACGATTGGGATGACGAAAAGAGCGAATGGGGTAAGACGTTTTGGGCAGGGTTCTAAGAACCAAAAAGGAAGAAGGTGAAGCTGTACCTGAATCGAAAGCTTTGGATATTTAGATCGTATGAAATTCTGTAAATTGAATTGGAGATATTTTATGCACTTTGCGG
>JABIFK010000323.1 GCA_018650745.1 Candidatus Latescibacterota bacterium
ACACCTACTGCACGCCTCAATTCATCATCGGCACACCGCTACTCGAAGCCCGCCCAATGAACGAATGGGCCATGATCAGCTCCCAGAACCGCTGGCACGGCATCATCTTCAAAGGCCATCGCAATGCACGTATCGTCCCCCAATGCCAAGCCGACGACGACCGCGTCACGTTCAACCAACAATGGTCTGCTCAACAAAAAGGCACACTCATCTGCCAAAAACTAAAAACCAGCACCAAGTCCCACGCCATGCGTGTCTGGTTCTCCGACGCTGGCCTTTCCACCCCCAAAGAAATTGATGGCTGGACCTTCGTAGAATCCAACGGCGCCTACGCAGCCGTGCACCCCGTATTGGGCAACATCACTTGGCAACCCGAAAACAAACCCAAAGGCCAATGGATGGTCTTAGAAAACGAATGGTCCCCCATCATCTTAGAAGTCGCCCAAAAAGAGGACTATTCAAACTTCGAAACCTACCAACAAACCATCCTCACCCGTCCAATAAATATATCGAACAACATCCTAACCTACACAAGCGCCTATAACCACACCTTCACCTTTTATATCGATCAAACGCAATCCCCCAAAATAGACAAGCAAACCATCGACTACGCACCCCCCCAAGCATTCGACAGCCCCTTCCTACAATCCGACTGGAACAGCGGCATCGTCACCATACAAAAAGACAAACAAACCCAAACTCTAAACTTCAATCATCCCGAATAATGGCACACCGCAGAAGACGCAGGTGTACCCGCCGAAAACAGCATGCTCTTTGCCCAATCTCTCAGCAAACACAACGTGCCTTACGAACTGCACATATTCCCCAACGGACGACATGGCCTGGGCCTTGCTCCTGAACTCCCCAACGTCGCCGCCTGGTTTGACCTAAGTGTCACCTGGCTTAAAAATATGGGATGGTAACATGCCAAAATTTGAAATTGACAAACTCAAACAAAAAGGTGAAAAAGTAGAATTCTGGTCCGACGTAGACATCTTACACCCAGAACTTGTCAGCATCGGCAACGACGTCGCCTTCCACAACGGCGTCTTCCTAAGCCCGTGCGGCCAATGGATCACCATCGGCGACCACTGCCACTTCGCCCCCTACTGTGTCTTATACGGCCCCCTCACCATTGGCAATCACGTCGCCGTCGCAGCCCACGTCGTCTTCGCCAGTGTCGGACACGGTTACGACCGCATCGACATTCCCATGGTCCAACAAAAGACCGAAAAAGCAGAAATCATCATCGAAGACGACGTCTGGATCGGTGCCAATGCCGTCATCATCGGCGGCGTTTGTATTGGTGCACACAGCATCGTGGGTGCAGGTGCAGTTGTCACCCACGACGTAGAACCTTATTCCGTAGTCGGTGGCACAACCGCAAAACTCATTCGCAAAAGAGACGCCAATGGATAACCTGGATGATTTAAACGAAGACTTAGACCATGCCATAGACGTGGTCTCAGAACAAGCCGCACACAACACAACAAGGTTGGACCAACTCATATCGCGCCTACATGATCGCCTTTCACGTGATTATACAAACATCCCCATCGTTATATCCTCCTGCATGATCATCGGTGGGTTTTTACACATCTACTTTAAAAATGAGTTTATCTTCTCACTTACAGCCATGATATGGGGCGCGCTCATTTTTGCACTCACACTCTTCTTCCGCCACCGCATTTCACAAAACCTAACCAAATTTAGTGAATCCCTGGTCAAATTAGATCAAGACCGCCAAGACCATGCCCGCAAAATAGCCGTCATCGAAAATATCATACGCGAAGGCATGCCCAACAATTTATCCCTCAATCATTTGTTGGCCTTATTGGGTGAATACAAAGGTGAAGACATAGAAGACGATGGGCCCAGCAATGACATACGACCCGAAAATAATTGATTAAAAATACCAAGCCCAGTATCATTGCGATACTGGGCTTTTCTTTATCACTGAGGATATGAAATGGACAACACAAAACCCAACGTCGTCTACATCTTAACAGACCAATGGCGTGCCAAAGCCACAGGATATAATGGCGACCCCAATGCCATCACACCCAACATCGATAAATTGGCCGCAGAATCCATCAACTTTGCCAATGCCATTGGCACATCTCCCGTTTGCACACCTGCCCGTGCCACTTTTTTATCAGGGCGGTTTCCCACAACAACCGGCGTCTTCATGAACGATGTGTCCCTATCACCCGATGAGAAAAGCATTGGCAAAGCATTCAAAGCAGGCGGTTACGACACAGCCTATATTGGCAAATGGCACGTCGATGGCCACGGTCGCGCCAGTTACATCCCGCCCGAACGCCGACAAGGGTTTGACTACTGGAAAGTGCTCGAATGCACGCACGACTATCAAAGTTCTCAATACTACGACAACAACGATCCAGAAATTAAAACATGGCCCGGTTACGATGCATTCGCGCAAACAAATGACGCGCAAACATACATCAAAGAACACACAAACACAAACAACCCGTTCTTCCTTGTGCTCTCATTAGGTCCACCCCATTTCCCGCATCACAACGCACCCGAAAAATATCAAAAAATGACCTCACCAGACACCGTCACTTTTTCACCCAACACAACATTTGACGACCCCGAGGTTGAAGCCTATACACGCAAAGAAGCAGCAGGTTATTATGCCCACATTGCCGCACTGGATACGTGTATTCACGACCTAAATGAAACCATAAGAATCCAAGGACTCGAAGAAAACACCATTCTCATCTTTGCCTCTGACCATGGCGAAATGATGGGTGCACACAACAAGTCACCGTACACCAAACAAATCTTTTGGGATGAATCCTGTCACGTGCCATTCCTCTTACGATATCCCCCATTAACAGAAAATTGTGTTCATAAAAAAAATATGACACCGCTTGGCACTGTCGATATCATGCCAACATTATTGGGCCTATGTGGCCTTGACATACCTGAAATGGTAGAAGGCGTTGACTTATCTGCTTGTGTACGAGATCACGTAGAACTGGAAGACCACACCGCACTTTATATGAGCATATCACCTTTCAGCAATCGAAATTACCTCGACCCTGCTTACCGCGCAATCCGCACCAATCGCTATACTTTTGTACGCACAAATGAAAACGTCGAATACCTCTTTGACGATGTAGAAGATCCTTACCAACTGAACAACCTGGCAAACACACCAGAAGCAGCAGACCTCCAAAACCAACTCTCACAAAAACTGTCACAACAATTAGAGAAGATCAGCGACCCCTTCGAACAAAGCAGTTACTATCTCAAAAAATGGGGATACGAAGTGGATGAACACGGCGCGGTACCCTATTCCAAATAAAACAGAATTAACATAGGGAGAAAAAATGAGCACCATACTTGTCACAGGCGCAAGTGGATTGATCGGCAACTTATTGGTTGAAGAACTAAAATCTCGACACAACGTTCTGGCACTCAGTCGACACAAACCACAAGGCGAGGGTTTCACATACATTCGTGGTGATTTTGCCAACTGGGAAGATCTCTCACAATTAGATGCACACAACATCGACGGCGTCGTTCACTTGGCTGCCGTGACCGGTGGATGTATTGAACGTGAGGGCATTTTGGTCAACGTAGAAGGCAGCCGTGTACTCATGCAGTACTTGTCAGAACACGGCTGCAAAAAAATTGTCTTGGCCAGCTCCATTGCCACGATTGGATTTCAAAACATAGACTTCGTTCCCGACCACCTCCCCATCACCGAATCCCATGGATGTAAAGACCGAGACGGTTACGGCTTATCAAAATATCTCATGGAAGAAGTCTCTCGTTACATCAGCCGCCAAAAGCCCAACTTAGACATTCTCAACATTCGCCTCTCTTCTGCTGGAATCAAAACCGATGTGCCCCAAGGACTTCGTGAACACAGACCTTGGTGTCTGGGGGGTCCCACCTATATGGTGGTAGAGGATGCCGTTAAACTATTCGCTACAGCAGCAGAATCACCTCACAAACCAGGCCTACGCATAGTCAACGGCGTGGCCAACCGATCCTGGTCCACAGTAAAAACGGCAGATCAACTGCGTCACTGGTGGGGCGACAAAGTAGACACGTCCTTTTTCGAACAACCTGGAAACGAATACGCCTCCATCTTTGACACCACGCGCCTCAATGAAGAATTGGGATTTCGCGCAACAAAAACCCTTGAAATATTAACGAACATACAAGTCTAGAAATACGTCCTCTATCCAAAGGCAACATCTTAGAACTGTCAGGAGAAGCAACATGCCCGACGTAGATACCAAGAATCAATGGTTCAAATCCCTCTCCAAATTTGGAGATATACCTGCTGACCAGCACATCACTGATTTAATGACAAAAGAATTAGAAACACGTAAAAAGCGCGTCCAACAGGCATTTGAAACGGGCGCAAAATCCGATTTCTCGGGCAAAGATCGGCAGCTGTTTGACCAAATGTGGCTGGGGCAAGATTTAAACAACGTCAACAAAGAATTGACTGCAGATTTTCAAATGGAACTTGCAGACCTTGCTGAATGTGAAGAACAAGGCATCCAGCCCAAGATGAGCCTCTATAGCCTGTGGCGTACTGCAAGATTGATCACCCTCTATAATTGGTTCAGTTCAAAAAGCGTACACATGCCCAACCGACTCAGCGCCGATGCAGAGCAAAACCTATTAACGCTCCTTTGGGAACGAACCCAATTTAAAAACGATATTTCCGTGGCCAAAAAAAACACTTGGTGGATGGCTGGCAGTGAAAATCACGACCTCAACACAAAATCCTGCAACCTCTTGAGTGCCTACATCTTTTCTCAAGAATCAGAATATAAAGACCGAGCCTATCCAAACTTGGGTTACGGAGATGGCATCGGTTACGGCGAGTCGGGTTACTGTGCACAAGAAAACAGAAACCATCACGGTGGTGGTCGTGCAAATTGGGCCGACGGAAAATCATACACCCCCAAAGACCACCACAAAGCTTGGTCACATTACCTCAACACATATTTTACCGAACGAGCCAAGCGAGGATTCTTCCTTGAGAACGGGTCTCCGACCTATATGAAATACACCCTCAGTTACATCCTCATGATCCACAACTTCTGCAACGACAAATCCCTCAAAAATCGAACCGGCATGTTTCTCGATTTGGTGTGGTCCGATTGGGCACATCTGCAAATAGCCGGTCTTCGCGGCGGCCCCAAAACGCGCCATCATAAAAATGCAGGAGGATACGATTCCATGTCAGACCTCGTCACCTTCTACTTGGGCGGAATGGGCAACACCGCATTCAACAACACACAACAAATCTTAGGCACATATGCGTGGCCCAAAATTGTTTGGGAATTGGCATTAGACCAAAAGGACAGAAAACCCTTTGCATACATCTCCCGAGGCATCGGTGAAGAAGAAGACACCAGCCCACGCCCACTCGGCACAGAACGCACCATGATGGGCGACACACAATCTCGTTTTGTCAAATACGCCTGGGTCACTCCCGATTATGTGTTGGGCACCCAAATGGATCACCCCTATGCACTTTACAACCACCTAGCAACCGCCGGGCGTTGGCAAGGCTTGGTAACCTCAGATCCCGACGCCCGTCTTGTAACCATTGCCTTGGACACACCCATAGAAGAAGTCGAAGATGACACGGCATATGACATGGAGTTGGTCTATCACAGTGTGCAGCACAAACAAGTGCTCATCACACAACAACGAAGACGTTGGACACAATCCAACCCCGACTGGTATCCTGCCAATGACGATCGGTATGATAGAGAATTTGGGTTATACTTAGGAAATGGATGGGATCAGATTGAGGACACAGATGGATGGATATTCGTGGAGAAGGAAAACGTCTATGTCGCGATACAAATCATCTTACTTCAAGCAGAAGCCGATGCCAAAGCCTGGGCAAAAGGAACCGATAGTTTCCGAAACAAAGTCGTTCTTAGAAAAGACAGTTACACATTCAATGCGGATCGCACCATTTTACAACTGACCAACAGATACAGTCCCATCATCATTGAAGCAGGCCACAAAGCAGATTATCCAACTTTGCATGACTTTCAAAAGATGATTCTTGAAAGCCAACTGACGCTCCACAGAACGGTCGTAACCAGAGAAACAGGCGTCGTTGTGGTCTACAAGAGTGCCGCACCCAACATGGAAGAAATCGTATTCAACGCAGCCAATACAAGTGATGTGCCCACAATCGGTGGCAAATATATAGATTACCAACACCCCAAAGTTTTTGACAGTCCCCATATCCAATCCGACTACAACAGCGGCATCGTTAAAGTCACCACCGAGACACACAAACTTATACTTGATTTCAACAACGCGACCAAAAGTAACTGATCAGACTTATTTGTGTAAAATATAGTTTATCACTCAGAGGGAACCTAAGCGACCGAAGTGGCTCAGCAATAGCTCAATGAGGCGTTTCGCGGAGTTTATCCAGAGCATAGCGAAGGACTCATAGTGACAATCACAGAGACCCCATTTGTTTAGCGAAACATACGATTGATTCTGCTTCACTACGTATCAATTTTAAACGAATGAAATAAGCCCCTGAAATTTCAGTTGAGCTTAAAAAGGGTTTTCACCTTAATTATAGAAACCCATCACAGATATCCCACATGTCAAAGCGGATCGAGTGATCTACCTTATGACCATCCATATATACAACCCAAATGTGCGCCACCCAAAAAACACAAAATCATTCCCCTCTACACACTCAGAACCTTCGAACACATATCTGTGGTCTCTCTTATCATGCCTCATCTTAAACTTGTATATCTTTTTATCACCCCACCCCCTTATTGCGGAGGAAACTGTGGACGGTGCATCTTTTGTCGATTTTGCAGGATATGAAAACTGTGTCAAATTAGAAAACGAAACAACTGTCGTCATCTTAGGCCCCCACGCCGGTGGCCGCATCTTATCTTACACACTAAACGGCAAAGAGTCTCTATTCAGAAATGCTGCGCAAGACGGTTGGATGGCCAGCAACGATGCCAACCCCGTCAACGTCAGTGCAGGCCGTTTCGACATTGGGCCCGAGCACACCATCCCCAAACACCCCAAACTCTGGCGAGGCCCCTGGCAAATCGAAATCACTGGCCCCCGCCAAGCCCGCATGGTCAGTGTTGAAGACGACGCCACCGGCGTCCAACTCACCCGAGACTTCACCCTCAGCAATGACGACTCGCACCTCTCCGTCACCCAAACCATCCACAACATCTCCAATGAAATCAAACACTGGTGCCACTGGAGCCGTACCCTCGCCCAAGGCCACGGCATCTGTCTCATCCCCCTCACCCCCAACAGCCGCTTTCCCAAAAACTACGTCATGTACGGCCCTGGCTCTGTCATCAACTTCAAACCCAACGACCCCAACCTCCGCACCCGCGACGGCTTCCTAGAAATCATCGGCCCACCTGAACACGCCAAACTCGGCATGGACTCCCACGCCGGCTGGTTCGCCTACCTCATGCGCAACGACGTCCTCTTCGTTAAACGCTACAAAACCTACCCCGACCGTGCCTACAACGAAATGGCCGCCCTCACCATCTCCATCTGGTACAAAGACGACGAAGTCTGCGAACTCGAACCCATCGGCCCCAAAGAAAACATCACCCCCGGCCAGTCTACCCGTTTCACCGAAGACTGGTGGCTCCTCCCCCACCCTTTCCCAGCCGATGGAACTGACGTTGACCTAAACGCCGTAACCGATCTCGTTGAACATAGCGCACAGTAAACCCATCAATTATCACATATAATACATCAAACAATCACCGATTTTCCGCACCATTCCGTCCAACACTGTATTTTGTAAAAGCACCTATCTTGGCAGGCCACTTGATCTTTTGTACTCACAAAAGGTATTTGCGGAAAATCAGCCCTCCCGGCACTTGAG
>JABIFK010000556.1 GCA_018650745.1 Candidatus Latescibacterota bacterium
AATATTAAAATGGATGCGACACCGACACCAGACGTTCACCCCATGTCTGATTACGAGAAGTTTATTTTTGATCTCAAGGGTTTTCTTGTGATTCCGAACGTGCTCACGGAAGAAGAGGTTAAAACGGTGCGCGCGCATTTGGACGTGTATGCCAAAGACATTGACAGTCTTCCGGAACATCATCGAGCACCTATGGCTGGGCCTGCGGAATTTATCATTGATCACCCTCGGGTGATGGGCATTTTGCAAACGGTGATTGACCGAGATCGTGAGCGTATTCGACTGGAGAGTGTTTTTGTGTCAAACCGGTCTGTTGATGACGAACAAGATCCCTGGCGGCCACATGCCGGTGGAACAAATCTTGATCCTTCACTTTCTTATCGGTATCATAACGGGCGGATTTATAGTGGGATGACGCGTATTGTTTGGGAGTTGAATGAGGTGGTGAAAGGAAAAGGTGGTACGTGTTTGGTGCCGGGGTCTCACAAGGCCAATTTGACATCGGCACAGGAAAAGACGTGGTCCGAAGAGGCAGATGACCCAAACTCTGGAGTTTGGGAGACGTATGGGTGCCCGCCGGGAAGCTTGGTTGTCTTTTCTGAAGGGGTGCGGCACACAGCGTCTCGATGGACACACCCAGACAATCCGCGCCGTGCTATTTTGATGGCTTATAACTATCGGAGTGTTCGTTTTCATGAACCCAAGCCGTGTATGAACCCGACGGTGATTGGTGGTTTATCGGAAGAACGGCAGAAGTTTTTTCAGGATGTTTGGGTATTGGGAAACACTCGAAAAAAGAAGAAATAAGAAGCTATCACCCTTCAACCGTTTCGACTGCAGTGATACCAATGGCGCACTTGTAGCGGTATTTCATATTTATTTATTGCCCATTTGATTTGTGAAAGGAAAGCATATGGCCGATGCGGATCTCATCACGCGTTACAACTATGATACGTTTGTACCAGAGAAATTCCGCCCCTGGATGCGGTTTGACGAAAGCCCGCCTTTGGGCGAAGCTGGTCCTGATTTTTCACTTATGCGACTGAATGGTTCGACGGTTACCCTCAAGGAGGTCGTGTCGGCACACGCCTATACAATTGCCGAATTTGGTAGTTTTACGTGACCGTATTGTGGGATGGCGGGGCCATCTATGAATGCATTGGCAGATCGTGTGGCAGATCGCAATGTGGCGTCTGTATTCATTTATACACACGAAGCGCATCCGGCTGAAAACTATGGGCACGTGACGTCAATAGAACAAAAAATGCAACACGCGCATGATTTGCGAGACAAGCTGGGCATTGCCCGAGATATTCTCATTGACGCACTCGATGGGGCTTGTCACCGAGCTTACGGATCGATGCCCAATATGACGTGGATTTTTAATCGAAGTATGCAGCCTGTGTACAAATCGGATTGGACAGACGCCAACAGCGTGTCAAATGCCATTGATTATTTTCTCGATGTGACGGAACGTCGCAAAGACCGAGAAAAGCTCGCGCCGTTTCGGGTTGAGAGGTTGGATTATCGCAACCAAGATCGTGATGCATTTTATAAGGGGTTGGAGCGGAATGGACCAAGGGCCGTTGAAGAATTTCGAAACGCATTTTGAGCGTTGCTGATGTTATCAAAACTTGAATATGGACAGAAACGGGTACCCAGTGGGTATCCGTTTTTTTATCTTTTGGCAAAAAACACTCTTGACGACTGCTCGGATGTGCACTATATTTATGGTGTAAGATGAATGATATGTTAATGTATTTTAAAACAATGTGTTAGGGGGATATATGACTGCTTATTGTGGTGCTCTTAAGACTTACTTTTTGAAGGGAGGTGTTAAAATGAGCTTGGGTATGCTGACGTTATCCCAGTGCAGCCGAGACATTAGCGAAGTGATTAATCGGGTGCGCGGTGCATTTGGGGGTATTCCAATGAAAGCTGTGTCTGACTTGCCAGAAATTAAGGCCGCGGAAGGAACGATTAATCGTGCTTCTCGGTTGGTGATTCGCGGTGTTGAAGGCTTGGATGTGTGGCGGGGTGCGCTGATCGTTTATGAGTCAACTTGGATGTCGGCGTTGAAAGATTTGCGCGCGTCGGGAAAGTGGGCTGCTTAAAAGCGTGTGATACGAAAATTCAATAAGTTGTCTCGTGGGGAAACAACATTATTTCTGGAGGAATATGCTATGACGACGGACCACGGGGTTATATTTAAGCGAAGCTATAAAAAAGACGTAATAGATATCTTCAGAATGTACGGTGTGGGTGGTTTTTTCTTAATGTGTGTGATCCCACTTTTGGGGTATTGGGTATAACCAGATTTTTAGAAACTTTTAATTAATCTTTTTAATGGGGGCTTATGCTTTGGCATAAGCCCCTTTTAGATGCTTTGAAAGCTTTGAATGTGAAATGTTTTTTAATGGGTCGCTGTTTATTATAAACAGCGACCCATTTTTTTATTTGGTTGTGAAGGTATAAACGGTTTCAGATCGGTATTCTTCACCCGGGTTAAGCGTTGTGCTGGGGAAATTGGGCTGATTTGGTGAGTTGGGAAAGTGCTGTGTTTCGAGGCACAAACCCGTGCGCTTATTATAGGTTTGGTCGCCCTTGCCAACAACAGAACCGTCGAGAAAATTCCCCGTGTAGAATTGCACACCCGGTTCTGTCGTACTGACGGTCATTGTGCGGCCCGAGTGGGGGGCACGAAGCATTGCTATTTCTTTGAGCGATTGATCCCAAGCATCTAACACCCAATTGTGGTCGTAACCACCTCCTTGACGGATTTGTTCGTCGTTGGCGTCAATGCGATCTCCAATACGTATTGGCGTGGTGAAATTGAAGGGTGTTTTTTGAACGGGCCGAAGTTCGCCGGTAGGAATGAGTGTGTCGTCTACGGGTGTGAAGTGTGAGGCGTTGAGTTTGAGTGTGTGATCAACAATCGTACCTTGCCCAGCGAGATTAAAGTAGCTGTGATTGGTTAGGTTCACAATTGTGGGTTGATCGGTTGTTGCGTGGTATTTGATTTGGAGGGCGTTGTTGTCGGTTAAAGTGTAGGTGACTTGGGCGGTCAGTGTACCAGGGTAGCCTTCGTGACCGCTCTGGCTAGTGTGGGTGAGGCGCACGCTTTGGGTGGGTTCGTCGACTTCGGCTTGCCAAACCATTTTGTCAAAACCTTGTAGGCCGCCGTGAAGATGATTGGGGCCGTTGTTGGTGGCAAGGGTGTAGGTTTGTCCGTTGAGTTCAAATTGCCCGTTGCGGATGCGGTTGCCGTATCTGCCTACGACTGCGCCTAAGTAGGCCGGTGTGTTTTGGTAACCTTCGAGCGTGTCGTGCCCGAGTACAACGTCGGCCATTTGTCCGTTGCGGTCTGGAACGGTTATTGATGTGACGATTGCGCCGTAAGTGATAATTTTGACTTGGCAATTGTTTGAATTTGTCAGCGTGAATTGTGTGATGTCTTGCCCATCTGTTGTTGTGCCAAAGTGTTGGGACGTGAGTGACATTGTTTTCTCCTTGTTTGTTGGGCTGTATTCATGGCACATTCTGGCGTTTTTCGCAAGTGTGTTTCGTTGGGCAAGAACTTCCTCACTGGAGATAAGGTCCAATCTAAACACATTTGTTGAGGAGGGTTCAATGCGAATCTTGAAACAGTTTTTTATGCTGGGTGTGTTGGTTTTGCCGCTTTCAGCATTGGCCCAAGGGTGTGCCAATTTGCCTGTGGACGTACCTTTGCCAAGTGTGACGGCAACAATAGAACCCCTGGCGAAATGCGGAGATGATGTTGATGTAAGGCGATTGGGACGGCGATGGGAAGTTGAGCAAAACGAGGCACCCGAGCAGTTGTTGCGGCGATTTAAGCAGGCCGATCGAAATGAGGGCGGGTTTGTGAATAAGGTTGAGTTGGTGGCGTTGTTTGGCCAGCAAAATCAACGCGGCGGTAATTGTGAAATTGACATTTCAAGTTTGTTGGGGCATTGTGTAATTAATGTCATGAAAATGAAAGGCATTCAGAACTCAAATTGAGGTTTGAGAGAATGAACAAACGTACAACAGCAATTACTGTGTTTGTGATCCTTTGCGTCGTCTGCGTGGCACACGCGCTCTATTACTATCCTCACTTGCCAGAGCAAGTTGCCAGTCGAAATCACAAGTGGGACGGCGAATACGACTCTCATATGTAAATGGAGGATCTTATAATGCGCGTAAAAATATTCAGCATGAATAACCCGATGGGCAAGAGAGGTGAGAACCAGCAGATTCTCGAAGACCAAATAAACGATTGGCTATCCCAAAACAAAGGAGTAGAAGTCGCTATGGTTGAGCAAAGCGCCAGTGGTGGGTCTTTTGGTGCCTCTCTCTGGGTGATTTCGGTTTGGTATAATCAAAGTGGAAACCAATGAACCGTCTCATAAATCGTTGACTAATTTATAAATAAAGCGTGTCGATCTCAATGACGGATCGACACGCTTTGTTTTGTTGTTCATTTACGACTGCATCGAACAGTGTTATTGACCGCTGACCTTCACAAATTCGATTCTGAAGCGGGGCACCTGAAAAAGATCATATCCAATAAGGTAGAACTGTTTGGCGTCTGGGTGATCTTTGCTGATCTGCTCCAAATTAAGCGCACCGTGTGAGACGGGGATTGTTTTGATTTCCCGATGAAGATCAAGCGCCTTGTCACGCAAACTTTCTTTTGCGACCCAATTGCCAAGAGCCTGTCCGTCTGCAGCAATGAATTTGTCAATGCATTGGCGCAAGTCCATCACGTCGAGAATGGGCGTGTCTTTTGGATAGATGATTTGCACGAGGTGTGTGTCATCGTAAGTATCGTCAATGGGGGGTGTGTTCTTGTACAATCTGATCGAATTGGCTTCTGCTGATGCGGGAAGTGTGACGTCATTCCAGTTGTGAATTTCTGTGCGCACTTGTTTTGCGGGTGCGATGTGTCCCCACAGTCTTTCTCTTTCTGGGGTGCCAAATAAGGATCCTGTGGCGCGCATTAATAAAAGAGCGGTGCTGGTGCCGTCGACGTCAGATTGGGTATCGGATGTGTGAATGGCGAAACCGCCAGATGTGGGGCGAAAGAGGCGGTAGCGTTTGATGAGCCACGTTTGCATAGCTGCGCGAACCTGCTCTTTTTCAGTGTCTGAGAGATGGGGCCACAATCGCCGGGTGATCAT
>JABIFK010000869.1 GCA_018650745.1 Candidatus Latescibacterota bacterium
CCCAAGAGTGGCGAAACACTGGCAACGGTCTCCAAGACCACCAGACCCTTTTGAAGGCTTCCCATTTCTTGTCGCCCCTGATCGAGAATACTTTCTCTAATTTCATCTACAGGGAGTTCTCGATTGTCTAAACCTGCGCGCATCACACTTGAAAATGGGCCTTGATATTGCTTGCAGACAGACAAGGCCAATCCAATATCTTCAGGCCCGTGTATGTTTTCAATCACACTCACAATTTCAGGTCGAATAATTCTGTTTCGACGCAATGCAAAACCACGCTCTAAAGCAATAGCCAATGCCAGCACCGAACAGACAGCAAGGGGATACATCATAAGCCCCCCTTGTGAAAACAACTCCCACCCCATGTGTCCCCCTATTGTTGTTGATGATCACGCAGAACGATAAACTGAAAAGTCCCAACAATTTCCAAGAAGTCGTCGGGAAAATCTTTTGGCAAATTTCTAAAGGGCGCCGATAGCTCTATAGCTTTTAAACTGGTATCCTTTAACATAGTACTGCCCTTAAAGTCCAACAACTCAGGCCCTTCCAAACGCCCATCGCGGTAAATGCGAAACTTAAGGCGCGTGGTGCCATCAACTAAACCCAGGTCAAAAATTCGTGGCGGAAAAATATGGCGGTCTATTTGACGTTTCAAATAAGCCATATAAGGCGCAAAATCCCAGGCATATGTGCTCAACTGAAGCCCACCATGCTCAAGCGCACTGGTCGGCGAATTTTCAAGAGGTACAGATTTACGGGGTGCGCCAGCGCGGCCAAACACCGCACGTTCTTGGGCTTTTTGGGCTTTTTTGGGATCCTGTTTTAAAATGTCAGAAAAGTCAAAACCATCTTCTTCCTGAGGATTTTCAGCTTGTTCTTTTGTGGCCTTCACTTCATTTTGTTCGTGAGGGGAACCGTTATCACCTATCATTGAGGGTGCGGGAGAATCAAAGGATTCTTTGTTTTGTGATATGCCAGCCACGTTGGGCAGGTGATCCTCCGGCAATGGTTTGGTTTGCAAATCTTGGGCAACCTGGTTTTGGTGAGATGCCAAAGGGGTCTCGGGGCGCTCTGACGCAGGCAGATCTTGCACATCAACAAATTCGAAACGCATCGGTTCAGAAACCAGGGGCGTAGCCTTTGTAGGTAAAAACAGCAAAACATCTTGAAGATAGCCCCAAAATATAAAAAGCAGGACATGCAACAACACTGCCGTTGCGTATGCCCGAAAAGATGAGTTATTGTACCAATATTTGGAGGTATTCATAATAGAGATAGGCTGATTTTAAAATGGAGATGACTGAATATACGCTAAACCCATCGACAGACAAGCATCAAGAACAACGTTCCTTTGACGGTTTCGCCCCCAGAATCGTTCCAAACACAAAAAACCCGATGGAGACCCACCGGGTTCAATTACAAATTCTGCACGCTGAATAACATCAATCGGCAGCAGCCAACTCCAGAGCGGAGGCCATCTGACGTCGCCGGCGAGCACCTTGCCAAAGAGACATGCCCCCAACATAAAAAAATCCGAAAGCAAACAGGCCTAAAAAAGGGATAGGAAAATATAACCCTTTTAAAAATGTGTATATGATTGCAGACACCAAATACCCCCCCAAACCCAATTCAAAATAGGACAGCAGATTTTTTCGCAACCCATATTGCTTACCCAACCAACCATCTTCTTTGGCCACAACCTGATATTTAGGTGTACGCAGAAAAGCCGTCTCATATCCTACCAAAGCCTGCAAAACGCCCCGTGCATTATTCATTGAAACACCCATGCCAAAAGCCAACACGGCGGGAAGATACTTTAAGCGATCTTTCCAATCATCGTATATTTCGCGCTGCGCATTAATATAAAACCGTGAGATTACACCCGTTGCACCTGCAAAAAGTGGCAAATCTACCAGTAAAACGCGATACCATCCCAAGTTTTCGCGCAAAATAATCGCAGGAAAAATTAAGATAGACACAAGGGCCATGAGCAAATATGAAAAATTCGTCAAAAGATGAAATGCAGCCTCTCCTTTAACGCGCCAAGGCAAAGGACTTTTTAACACAGGCTTTAGCAATTTTTTTGCCGTTTGTACAGATCCTTTTGCCCACCGGAATTGTTGCGTTTTCCAAGCATTCACTTCAACGGGCACCTCCGCAGGCGTCACCACATCTTGCAGATAAATAAACTGCCAGCCCGCCAATTGCGCCCGATAGCTCAAATCTAAGTCTTCCGTCAACGTATCGTGTTGCCATCCCCCCACAGCCACAATACAAGACTTTCGCCACACACCTGCCGTTCCATTAAAATTGAAGAACAAACCCGCCCGACTGCGCGCACCATGCTCCATAACAAAATGACCATCCAAATAAATGGCCTGAACCTTTGTCAGCAAAGAATAGTCTCGGTTTAAATGGCTCCACCGCGCCTGAACCAACCCCACATTGGCAGACGTAAAATGATGAACAGTCTTATGCAAGAAATCTTTCTGAGGGACAAAGTCTGCATCAAAAATCGCGACCAACTCCCCTTTGGCCAAACGAAGTCCTTCGGCCAAAGCACCCGCTTTATAACCCACCCTATCGCTTCGCCGGATCAAGACAATATCTAACCCATCTTGTTGTAATGCTTCAATACATCGCGTCGAAATGGCTGTCGTTTCGTCTGAGGAATCATCGAGAACTTGAATTTCAAAACGGTCTCTGGGATAATCAATTTCGGATACCGCCTGAATAAGGCGCTCAACAACATACATCTCATTATAAACGGGCAACTGCACGGTCACATAAGGCAATGTCTCAAAGCGTTCGGTTAATTTGGGCACCCGATCACCGTATTTGAAATACAGCCGTACCATGATATGCCGATGTAAGCTGACAACCATCAGCAACCCCAAAGACAACGTATAAATGGCCAACAACCCTGTTTGCCACCAAGTCATTTCGTCTCCAGTGCATCTGCAATTTAAGAAAAAAGCTACCCATCAAGAATTCTGGTTTCCAATATAGCGAAATATAGACCAGCACTGCTCTAGGTCAAGCCATTTTCCACAATTCATTAAATATCAACACATTAAAAAGCGCCCACCAAACAGTGGGCGTGCAAATTATCAACAAAACCTGATTCTGGCAACAGGCCAATCTCATTAAATTGTTACATTTGAAACACATAGTTGGCCACATTAATCAGCTCCCGATCAGACAACCGATCTAATGGAAAAGCCGGCATGACCAAGCCATTAATACCTGGGTTATTGATATTCCGGATCTTTTTGGCGATCTGATAGCGGCTATACCCGTTTCTGACAAGCGACGGTGCAGGTCCTGTGCCATCTGAGGGATGGCATCCTTCACATGATCGACGGAATAAGCGAAAGCCAATGGTGGCATCCCCCATTTTTAGCATACGATCACTGGGAATCTTATCGATCCACATCGGTTCTATGGATTTGGCTTTAAATTCTTGAATCATATCACCAGATCGCAAATAAGCGATCAATTGTCGCAAATGATGTTGGGCAGGTTCCACACCTATATTTCCCGTTTCCTGCCGTTTTGTCAACCACCGGACAGAACAGGCCCGAATGGCTTCGTCTAAAGAGTGCGTGTTTTTTCTATCCCATTTGTTAAAGATCGTGCGATAGCCAGCATTGAACAAGGAGTGGCTCGGCCTAACCTTGCCATCGGGATCTTTCTTTTCGTTAAAGTCTGCATGGCAATGAAGACAGGTCAATCCAGTGGCAGTCCAATCGTCAGCACGAAACAATCGCTTCCCCGCAATGACATCGTTGGGGTCTAAAGATTGGCCGGGTCCGTCTACTGCCCAGACAACAGCACCAAACCCAAGTAACACACAGGCCAAACTCACGATCATGTGGTTTTTTCTCATATTAAACATCTCTCGCACATCGAAAACCAACATCGCGGCGGCGCCGTTCGGAGCGCTCATAAGCCCGTGTTGTCGCTTTAACTTCTTCGCGTGTATTTGCCCAACTCCCCCCACGAATCACTTTTGCCTCATCGTTTTCGGGAAACACATTGCTGTTGGTCCATTCCCACACGTTGCCGGCCATATCATACCCACCATATTGGCTAACCCCACTGTGAAATTGCGTGACATCAGTGGTGCCACGCAAGCCCAATTCGCGGCAATTACAATTGAAATGATTAAACGCATTGCCCCAAGGATAAACACGGCCTTCAGGGCCTCGTGCGGCCTTTTCCCATTCTTGCTCTGTTGGCAAGCGTTTGCCCAACCATTGGGCATAGGCGTTTGCATCTTCCCAGTTCACATTGACAACAGGATGGTTGACCAAATCGGGCGCATAAATGTTATCGCGCCAATGCTCTGGCACGTGTGCATATCCGGTCTTGTCTAAAAATAGCTTATACTGACGATTGGTAACAGGGTAAATATCTATGTCAAAACCATCCAATATGCTGCTGCGATTGACATCACCGACCAAAAACGCACCCTTTTCAACGCGAATCAGCCCACCCGTATCTTCGGCAGACAAATCACCTACTTGGTCATGGAGACCCCGTCGGGGTTGGGTTGAGGAACTCAAATGGGTATAAACGGTAATGCCTTCTTCATCGCGCGGAAAGAGTTTGCCCCGTTGCAACAACTTCACCAACCGCTGGTCTTCTAAAAACTCTCGCAAATACGGGGGCGCCAATTGAGCAGAATCATCTTCTTTTAGAGCCTTAATGGCTTCTTGCATTTCGGAGATCAGCAACGGACGCTGAATGGCCCGATCGGCAAATCGTTCAAACGCAAAGGAAATAATAATCCACTTTGCGAGCAAATCCTCATCCATTGTGCCATTTTGTAGAAAGCCCTGTGTTTCGGCCAAACTTCGCTGAATGGAAAATGCGTTGATGAATCGCTTTACTGTGCGCGGATTGGCTTCAACCGTTTCCGAAACATCTTCCAAATACTTTAAAATAGGATTGTCGTTATGTGCGCCCATAAGCTCTTCGCGGATAAAACCTTGAATGTGCTCTGGACGCAAGGGTGGCAAATTGAACTGTAATTGGACTAATTTATCCATATATGCGTGTTCGTCAAATCCCTCAATCCGTTGATATTGCGCTTTTACAGCTTTTTCAACAATATCAATATCCATACCAATCACAAAAACACATCCAGGACGGTCCATAAACAGCTTAATGGTTTCAAGCACTTGGGCAACACGATTGGGCTGACATCGATCCAGATCATCTATAAAAAACACCAAAACACCTTCGGCATCATCAAACGCGTCTGCTGGTTGTGCGCGAGGTTGTCCTGTAATAGACCACCCAATTAACCGGTCTAAGAAACGTTCAAATTCACGTAACAGAGGTAAGTTGCGCAATAACCCTGAATCGCTCTTCAAGATACTCGTAAAATCAGCAGAATCAGAACTGCTGACCAAATCATCCATCGCATTGGAGATACCAGACCAATCTAATTTTCCTCCCTCTTGTCGCATATGGTCTAACCGTTGGCGTGGAAACCCTTCACTCATCAGCTGTGCCACAATTTCTTCAACAAGCGCCACTAAAATGGCGTCTTTGCTCGAATACTTCCACGCATTAAACCACACCGTACGACACCGGCGAAACACCGGATCACCACCTGCTTGATCCACATCCGTGGATATGTCCTGAAGCAAATCGCGGATGGTATACATCAATGATGTTTTGCCACTGCCCCATTCTCCATTGATGGCCACAGTCAGAGGGGTTTTGTTTGCACGATCGGCGATTAATTTTGCAAAGGTCTCCGCATAAACAGAAAACCCAAAATGCTCAGATTGATCTGCCGGTGAGTCGTTGTGTATAATAATCCGCTTGGTCTTCTTAAGAGCTTCTATCACACCAGATCTCCCTGAAACCGATAACTAGGCACCCGCAAAACCTGCCAGGATTGATTGTCTTCATCTGAGAATGTTGCGTGAGAAATGGTCAAATGATATGCAGGCCCACCCAACAAAAAAACGGTTTGTTGCAAAGTTTGGGTCGGAGCAATTGCGGCACCAATAAAGCAAGAAATATCACCCACCACACCATTCTCAAAAACCACGTGCAGTGTAAATTCGAGTTGTAAAATGCGCGCATCGCTTTGATTTTTTACCGCTAACTCCAAAAAATCCTCACGCTGTTGAAAAACCCGATCTACCGTCCTCAATCCTGCAATCTTGCCCGTTTCTTCTTGGGAATGTAGCCAATCAAAAGGTGCGGGAATGTGGGCTTGGCTTCGAAATGCGCAAAATGGCACCAGAGTGAGTTGTAAACCATCACTAC
>JABIFK010000293.1 GCA_018650745.1 Candidatus Latescibacterota bacterium
CAAAGACGACCCAGAAGAACCCGACAACGCACTGGCTACAAAAGTGCGTGTGTTTGCCTTGTAAGCCACAACATGCACACCATACGCCCCCGCACCATCAGAACGCAAAACCTGCCCAGCAATACCACCCGTTAGTATTCCTGTAGGATACAACGCCGTTACACCTGCCCGATCATCATCTTCAAGAGAGCGCCCTTCACGGGGTGCCTCAGAGGTGTTAAACGGATTCATTGTGGGGCGTTCAAGTGCGTCGCCAACCAAGGGTGTATGATCTAACCCAAAAAAATGGCCCACCTCATGGGTGAGCACATCTTGCAAGTCAACCTGACGGCCCGGTGTCTCTGTATCGCTAATTGAAAAATCAAAATCGCGCCCGTTAAAAATAATATCGGCATCCGTGATGTCACCACTGTCGTTCCAATTGACCCGCGTAATGGCAATAACACCCGACCCTGCAGGCGCACCAATAGAACGCCCCGTCGCATCATATACCACCACATTACGTCGATCTGAGTCAGATGCAGGAACCGTTGTGGTCCCCTGATAACTCATCTTCAAATAAGATGACGAGACCTCATTCCACGCATTAAAGCTATTTTGAACAATGCGCACCACAACCGACGCATCATCAAAAGGGAAACTGTCCACATTTAAAGAAAAATCCACACCAGAACGCGCAGTGTTATCTGCCCAACCAATTTGCACAATGCGCCCACGGGTGTTTTGGTCGGTTTGAATAACATATGCAAAAACAGTGTTACCCAATGCCAATGTCAGGCACCCAATAAAAAACAAACGCCCAATACTTGATTTCAAAAAGTTGAACAAAACAGATCTCCACAACACCGATACATCTCTGGTGGGTATAAACAGGCGCCGACCAGAGACACCAAAATTTTATATTATCAATCTTCGTTTACTTTTACCGGATCTGTATTTCTCTGGTCTATCTGCCAAATTTCGGCTTGTCCATCGCCATCTAAATCTGCTTTTGCCGTTGCTACAAATCGGTCTCCTGTCACATCAACCCGATAAGTGAATTGGCCCACGCCATCATTTAAGCGCAGAATATCACCGTTTGTTTCACGATTAATAGATAAATAAGTTCCATTTTCAGACCGATGCGCCATCTCCAAATCATAAATACGGCGCAACATGACTTGTGCGCGTTCACGCTCTCCCTCTAGAGAAGATCTATGGGTAAATTGATAAATAACAATCATGCACAAAATCAAAAACAAAGCAGCTAAACCACCAGCCTGGCGCAACAACAAGCGACTTTCAAATGAAATATTCATGGCATATCCTTTGTAACAATTGGCAAAAACCAACCCGATAGTGCTTCCAAACGGCGTGTATCAACTGTCCATCGAGAGGGTACTTCTACCGTATCGGCAAGACTAATCAACGCTTCGGCTGGCACAAAAGGCAAAGCGGTGCCACGCGTCCAAAGCCCATCTCCATTAACATCGACAAATCCAGACACGCGATAAAATCCGGGTATCACACCCGTCATTTCAAATGTCGAATCACCAGGAGCTACTTGTGCGCGATAAGAAATGTGTGCGGTCTCCATTGAAACAGCTTCAATCATGCCAAACTGATCTAAGGGACTTATCGAACCCGCAATGGTACCCGCCTCATCAGCATCAATAACGGTGAAATCAAATACGATACGGTCCTTTAGAGCATGACCTACTACATCTTTCACCGCGCCAACAACACTTTGCAAACGCACCTGATCAAGTGGCCAAGATTCAGCCGGTGTAAATATCAAATGATTGGCAGCCATCCAATCAAAACGGCCCGTGGGTGAAAGTGTTGTATCTGACGCAACCCAAAAAGGTTCGACTATATCGGGTGCCATCGCATCAGAAAAAATCATTTCCAAACGCGCATCTGGTAAAATGCGTGCATCCAAAAGCTTAGGATGCACATTCAATATCTCAGGCAAGCGTCTGTCCGCCGTACCATCTCCGCGCACCGCGCTTTCTATATCGGCCCGATTACCAGAACGGTCAACAACCGAAATGCGAACCTCATAAGATTGACCGCTTTGTTGTTTTTGGGTAAACAAACCCACGCGGCCCGAATCAGCGTCTTGATACACTGCTTGAATAACCAAACCGGAGATGACCGGTTCGGTCACAATGCGTACCGTTTCATCAAACCGCATCAACACATGATGCTGATCAGACGTTCTGATTGCAGACAAAACAGGAGCAGATGTATCGCGCACCACACTCTTTAAATCACCCAACCGAAACGGACCCAGATCATCTGTTAAGCTGATATCTTGAGGTGGCACAGCCAAAGCATCAACACCCGGTGTATATGCTTTGTTTTGATTGGCATCAACAAATACAAACACCCGATATCGTCCAGGGCCCAACCCCGAAAATTGAAAATGCCCTGCATCATCAGGTTGGGTCACATAATGTGCCACATCGTTACTTAAATCGGGCTCAGATACAACGCCCAAATCGTACAACCAGGCAAAAGCCTGCCCAACGTGTTCATTAGACCGCACAACCCGCCCAAAGAGTTCCCCTTGGTTCACCACATCTCCAGTTGCAAATCGAAAACTATGAGATGCCACCATACGATTGCGCCACTCATCTGCACTGGCCTGACCAATGGTAATCACATAGGTCCGATCCATTCTCAAACCGTCTGCCAAACGAATCTGCAAAGCATCACCGCGCCATCGAAATTTAGGCACCTGTTCTGATTGGGGTGAAATGAAAATAGCCTCTTCAACTGAACGGTGATCCATCGTTTCAGAAAATAGAATGCAAATAGGTGTCTCCCCCCCCACGCGCACCGAATCATTTGCCGGAGACGTTCCAGCCACATAAGGCGGTGTTGTATCGGCGGGTCCACCAGGTGGTGCCATTTGCCGTGCACATCCCACAAACAAAACAAGCGCAGCCAATACTGCGCTACGCTTCACCTTCCACTGCACTTTGCACTTTGCACTTTGCACTTGTTAAGCCCTCGGATGTGCCTGACGATAAGCCTTTTTTAATCGCTCAACACTTACATGTGTATAAATTTGTGTGGTAGACAAACTCGCATGCCCCAATAGTTCTTTTACCGCATTCAAATCTGCACCCGCGTCTAACATATGTGTTGCAAAAGTATGCCGTAATGTGTGCGGTGACAACTTGCGTCCCGTTGCCGTTTCAATATGGCGTTCAACGCGCCGCTGTATGCCACTGGGGCTTAACACCTTGCCCGATCGACTTAAAAAAACATATTGCCCATCATCTGACGAAGCCTTTTCACCAAACAGCTCCGCACGACGTGCCAAATACACCTTTAAAGCATTCTGTGCAGGTTTTCCAACAGGTACAATACGTTCTTTGCCTCCTTTACCAACAACCCGCACCAGCCCCCCATCTAAATCCAACGCCCCCAAAGTAAGGCCTGCCAGCTCGCGCAAACGAATACCAGTACTATAGAACAACTCTAAAATCGCCCGATCACGCACACCCAAAACCGAATCGGGGCTGGGCGCTTCCATCGTGCGACCCGCCTCATTCACATCTAAATGCACAGGCAATGTTTTTTCCTGCTTCGGGGGTCGTACCTGTAGGGTTGGATTGCGCTGTAAATCACCTGTATTACACAAAAAACCAAAAAATGTGCGCAAAGAAGCCAGCTTACGTGCAATAGAACGCCGACCAAATTCTTGCGCCTGCAAATATCCTAAAAAAGACCGCACATCATTGCGATCAATACCTTCTAACGTTTTATCCCGGTCATTTAAAAAAGCTTGAAATTGCCCTAAATCCGTCTCATAAGCCAAACACGTATGCTCAGACAACCGACGCTCACGAGACAAATGACGTAGAAATTTTAGGGCAAAGACTTGCATAAAAGCTTTCGTTTTTCTAAACCTTTTAAATCTGAAGAGGGCCATGCGCTTTCAGATTTTATTTGGCGAATGGTTGCAAGCTGACCGCTTGTTTATTACTTCTTGTTCGTGGCCGGATTTTCCTTCATAATTTTTTCACATGCGGCTTTATCCAACGCCGAAGCTTCAATATCTGGAGGAATCTTGTAGTTCTTACCATCATGTTTGATATAAGGACCATAACGCCCTGCAATCACATGAATGCCATCAAAGTCGTGAATCACATGTTGGCGACGGCGTCCACTTCCACCTTCGACCATAAACTTTTCGAGTGTCTCTCGATCCAATGTCGCAGGATCCAATCCTTTTGGGATATTAAAGTTCTGGCTGCCCTTTTTGATATAAGGACCATACCGACCATTTAACACTTGAAAATCACCTAAGTCTTGAATCACACTCTGACGTTTGCGTTCACGCTCTGTTTCCGCAATTTCAAACGCACGTTCCAATGTCACATCAAAAGGATCTTCGCCTTCAGGAATAGAGAAAAACTCTCCTCCCATTTGCACGTATGGGCCATACTTACCCACGTTCACCATCACATCTTCACCCTTGTCATCTTGTCCCACAGTGCGTGGCAGTTCAAAAAATGTCAGGGCATCTTCCATTGTAATTTCAAACATCTTCCTCGTCGGTGGGATAGACGCAAACAGGGGTTTCTCTTCTTCTTCTGCAACACCAATTTGCACATAAGAACCATATTTGCCCACACGCACACTCATCTCACGCCCCGTTGTCGGATCGACACCCAGTACGCGCTTGCTGCGATCTACTTCCGCCTTTTCTTCTACTCGGATTTTAAACGGCGGATAAAACTTTTGCAACATGTCTTTCCAAGAGTTTTTCCCTTGAGCGATCTCATCAAAATCATCTTCGATATGCGATGTAAAACCCAAATCGACAATGTCAGAGAAGTGCTCGACTAAAAAGTCATTCACAATTTCGCCCATGTCTGTGGGTTGCAACCGTTTGTCTTTGTTGCCCTCTACATATCCTCGGCTTTGAATCGTTGAAATTGTAGGCGCATAAGTAGACGGCCTGCCAATGCCTTCACTTTCTAATTTCTTAACCAACGACGCTTCCGTGTAACGTGCAGGTGGTTTGGTAAACAACTGCTCCAAATTGAGCTTCTGCAAATCCAACACTTGGTCTTTATCTACCTTGGGCAAAATAACATCTTTATCGCTAATCTCAGCGTCAGGATCATCTGAGCCTTCCGTATAGGCTTTCAAAAAGCCAGGGAACAAAATCCGTTGGCCCTTTGCTTCAAACTGATACTCACCTTTTTCACCGGCTCGAATCTTAAGTGTCGTATACGCAATACGTGCATCTGCCATCTGTGTGGCAACTGTGCGCTTCCAAATCAAATCGTAAAGCCGAAACTGCTGATTGTCCAAATGCGCCTTTACATCACTGGGTTTCATAGACAAATCTGCAGGCCGAATGGCTTCGTGTGCTTCTTGGGCACCCTTTGTTTTATTTGAAAACTGTCGGGGTTTCTCAACCACATACTCGGCACCAAATTCTTGGTCAATCACTTCACGAGCCTGAGTAATCGCTTGCTCAGACAAATTTACAGAATCGGTACGCATATATGTAATGAGACCACCCGTATATCCAGGAATTTCAACGTTACCTTCATATAACTGCTGAG
>JABIFK010000735.1 GCA_018650745.1 Candidatus Latescibacterota bacterium
CGAAAAGAGCAAGAGGTCACCTACACATTTCGTCGCACAGGTGCAGACGAAGCTTGGGTGATGCATTTTGAGAACGATTGGACCATCGATGGGAAGTTGCCCGAGCACGCGGGTTTGATTTCGTTGCAGGGCATTGTGAATCGAGAAAAACCGCAGCTTTATTTTGTTTATCCGCCTGAGTGGGATTTTAAGTTTACACCGAGTGTGTTAGACTTTTTGCAAAATGATCGGTTTCTTGGATTTACTGAGCTGAATTCTTTGGACAGTGCGATAGCTCAATTTCGAGACCCGTTGAAGGGGTATATTGTTTGGGATAAAAGTGTGCGCACAAGTTTGATCGTGGCGTTTACATTGGCGGGGTTGACCGACGCAATTGTGATTTCTGAAGATGAGATTCCTTTGGCTGAATCCCACGGACTCGCGTTGGAACACGACTTTCGTGGGCAGTTTACTGGGCAATCAGATGTTGAGATTTACACGTGGGCTTACGAAGCGTATTGGGATCGGTGCAGCCGAGATTATATTGTTTGGATGGGCGGCGAGCACGGCCAAATTATGAAACCCGGTGTGGCCGATTGGGGCATTTACAACCGTGCGTTTTTTACCGATTTGTCTGCGCGCCCCACAGACGTAGAAGAATATCAAATGACGCGCAAACTGCTTTCAGAGCAGAACAAGTTTTCCTTTGTATTTGGGTGGCATTCTTACAAAAAAGATACCGAAGAGCAGCACGTTTCGCTGACATCGCAATATTCGTTGCGTGTTGAAGGTTTGCATACGTTGCCGAATATGAGTTTTTCAAGTCAAATTCCACCGTCACCCGGTTTTGTTTTTCGCAACAATCACAATGTGAAACCTGGTGAAAAGAAGGTGCCCAAAGAGAAGGTTTATATTGCGTGTATTCAGACCGACTGTTTGGGCATTGGTGGGTGGACGGAGCCTGGCCGAGGGGAAATTCCCTATGCGTGGGAAGTGACGATGAATTGGGTGTGGTTGGCGCCAGCTATGATGGAGTTCTTTTACAAACAGGCTACGCCCAACGATTATTTTGTGGGTGCACTTTCTGGGCCGGGATATATGTATCCGCGCTCTGTGCCCGAGGAAGATTTGCCGGTGATGGTTGAGAAAGCCCATGAATTAATGGGGCAACTCGACCTGAAGGTGTTTGAAATAATGGAATACACCGATGGGGGTTTTTATTCGGGCTCCCCCGATTTGCCCAAGCGCATTGTAGACGCGTATTACGACGGTATGCCCGAGGCGATTGGTTTGATCAATGGATATGCCCCAGCCTACACGTTTGCGGTGCGAGACGGGCGTCCGTTGATTTCTTACGATTATTATTTGTCGCCCACACAACCCGAAGCAGATGCTGCAGCCGATTTGGAAGAGTTGGCGGTGGTCAATCCAAAGCGCCCGTATTTTTTGCTGGTTCATGTGCGAAATTTCAGCGATATCAAACGTGTTCAGCGGGTACTCAATCGGTTGCCCTCAGAGTTTGAGTTGGTTGCATTAGATACATTTTTGAATATGGCAGGGAATACGCCAACGTTTGTCGAGCGGTATCGAGATGGTGAAAAGTAAAGTGGAATAGAGTGTTGATGTTTGTGAAAGAGCCACACCTGTGGGTGTGGCTCTTTTCTGTATAAATATATTATGTTTACGAAGATATGATTTTATTTAAATTATAAGTATTTAATAAATAGTTATTTATATTTGTTAGTGTTTGGTTTTGAGAGTTTTGTTTGGATGGTTTGAGAGTTAATGGGAATAATACGGTAAAAACCCTTTGTGAAATCAATTGTTCGTCGTTATATAGTTTAAAATCTTGTATGCCTGCAACTTTTTTAAACAATACTATAAATGCCAAAGACACTCAGAAGGAAGGTGCTATGCCCACTGCCGAAGTTCTCCTCCTTCACGGTTCACCCGGCTCGGGCAAGTCTATCCAGGCTGGGGCAGTAGCCGAGCAATTGAGAGAAGCTGAGCAAGCTCACGCCGTCAGTGATTTGGATGAGTTAAATATCATCTATCCAAACCAAGACCGGAGAGAATGCCAAACCACTGAAATTCTTGGATACTTCGGTACTCACAGTGATATTACGCGACCCGCGTGAGCGTATTCATTTTCTCACAGCGTTTCCGAGCAATGTTGACATTCTTTCTTGAGAAGAAATCAGGTTTTTAGAAATGATTCATATTGGTCTTAATTACTGGGGCCAAATCGAGGTTCATTGGACAAAATTAAATGGGCATGTTATTAGGAAGAGATGTTTGATGAATCATAAGAATAGTGCGTTAGAAGGTGTTGGCGTTGACCCAAGAGACGTTGTCCGTGTGAAGCAGGGGGCACCTTACAATGCCGAAAGCTTTGGCCAAATTCGGGTTGTAGATACTTGGCATAAATACAAAGATGTGCTTAATTGGGGCAAAGGACAGTGTCTGGCAATTCTTGATGATGGGTGCGATTTGACTGATCCACCGTGGCAGGTCGAGATGGCGTGGGGGCGTAAGGTCATTGCGACGCACAATAGTGTTGATGGCAATGATGATCCCACCCCTGTGCCACCGGGGTATCATGGTACATCGGTGGGATACCCCTCGTCTATGATGCACGATGGTGTTTATGGTATCGCCTACAATAATTTCGTGGCGCAAGTTCGGTGTGTGACTGTTGTTCACCTTGATGGTCAACACGAAGCACCCACAATGGCAGCTGCTCTGCAGTGGGTGTTGGATGAACATGAAAAATACAATATCACCACCGTAAACCTGTCACCCCTAGATGATGAACAACACCGAGAACCGGTTTCGACAGCGATTGATGCGAAACTGGCAGCGTTGCGGGAGCAGGGCATTTGGGTCAGTGCGCCCTGTGGCAACCATCATTACACTGATGGTATTTCATGGCCCGCGTGTCAAATACATTGCTTTGGCATTGGTGCGACGATCCCTGGAAAACACGAAGCACATCTTGATCGATTTAAGAACACGGACCTTTTGGTGGCGGCACAGGCGACATCGTCGTCTAATGCCTATGCCGCCGCGTGTGCGATGATCCTGAGAGAAGCAATTCTGTTGCGTAACTATCACTGGCAAGCGGATGGCATGAATTTGCCTGAAGCAATGTTGGCGATCTTTAAGAGAACAGGTGTTCTTATAGAAGATCGCGAAACGCATTGTGAGTTTCGAGAGCTAGACTTGCTTGCCGCGGTGGATTATGTTTTTGAAATTGCAGGCTGATATTGCGCGTGAATCGATGGATGGGTGCAAGATGGGTTGCGTGTTCTAAAAAACAATAAAAATAAGGAGTCATACATTGGCAGATTTACGGATTGGCG
>JABIFK010000871.1 GCA_018650745.1 Candidatus Latescibacterota bacterium
ACTCATGAGAGATTAAAAGGTTTTCTGGCGGAAGTGGCATTGGAAATTCATGTGACCGGTTTTGCAGATGCGTCTCCGATTCAACAGGCTCGGTTGTGGGACGGTGAAGACGCTTTTCATGAGTCGGGCATTTGGTTAATGCCATCAAAGCCCGTAGAGAGCAATGCGCAATTGGGGTATGCACGGGCCGTTTTTTTAAGCCATTATTTGAGGCAACGGTTTTCAAAGATACGCTATTATGCAGTGGGTGAAGCACATTCACTCAAAGATGATAGGGGGACCTATCGGATGGTTTATGTGGATCTGGTTTTGAAGGGGATACGCAGCGTTAAAGGATTTGAGAGCCTGGTGGCATTTCAATAATCATGAGTTGTGTGGTATTTCACTCTCGGTGGTGTGTGGAAAATGGCACATATTTTTAACTACTTAATTATAAAGGGTATATGGGTGGGTAACTGTTTGGGGCTTGGTCCGTGTGTGGTAAAAATCTCATATGTTGTGTGTATTCGTTTGAGGAATCTTTGCTGAGCCAAAGCTTTCTTTTTAATTTTAAAATGTTGAAATTTCTTAGTTTGAGAGCTGCCCGTCCGTTGATCGGCAGTTTTTGTGCGTACAGAGGCGATGTTGGCACAGTTCTTCCTCTGTCTATGAGCATCTTCTATAGAAAAGAGATCTGGTTCAAGTGGGTGACAACCGTGTTGCACATCACGGGTTAATCGATATGGCTGCCATGCCGGTTTGGTGATTCTACAACCAAGATCCTTTTTTGTATCAAATGCTGTTGTTGTACACTTTTAAGGAGGCAGGACATGTTTGGCGCGTCTTTTATCATTTGGGTGGTGCTGGCGATTGTAACTGCGTTTATGGCTGCGAAGAAGAATCGTTCCTTTATCGGATGGTTGATGATTGGCATCGTATTTCCCTTGATTGGGTTTATTATGGTTTTGGTGATGCCCGAGGGTGAATTGTTAGAGACCTCTACGCAATCCTGAATACAATAGCCTTTGTTTGAAAATGTTAACAATTTCTAGCACGAGGAGAATAACATGGCAGAAAAGAATGAAAACCCGAAAACCATTGAAGTTGGTGCACTTTATGCCGGTGTGGAAAAGCTGGTTGGTGGCGTAAAGAAATTCGATGCCGGTGTGAGTGATCGCGCGGCTGGTTTGTCAGGGAAACTGACGAACTATTTTCGAAAAGCAATAGATTCATATGAAGAAACAAAAAAATAGTAATAAACCGAACCTGTCTGGTGTGTGGAGTCACTTATGATGGCACAAAATAGCAGTAATAAAATGGGATGGCTACCGGTTACGGGTATGGTGTTTGTGGCCATAATTATTGTGACTGGGTTGTTTAGTGGGCCACACAATATTGGCCCGTGGGGCGGGTGGGGTGCGTGGAGTGGGATATCTTATGAAGAGGCGTTTTTATTGGTCCTTCTGGGATTTGTCTCGGGTAGTGTCGGTGGCATGTTGGGCATGGGTGGTGGGGTTTTGAAAGTGATTATTCTTCACCTTTTGTTGGGTTTTACAATTCCTTTTGCCAGGGTTGTTTCGCTGTTGAGTTATGTTGTGATATCGCTGTCTTCTTTTATGAGATATCGAAAATATGGGTTGGTGCTGTGGGGGATGACCAAATTGCTCATTATCTCCTCTATTTTGGGTGTTTTGATCGGTGTTGTGATTGGCAGCTGGATCAACATCGAATATGTTGAAATTCTTCTCGGTATTTATGCGCTTTGCACGGGTGTTATTGTGTTGAACCAGATGTGGGTGAACCCTACTGAAGAAGAGATCTCGGAGCTTGACGAAGGAGAGGTCAACGAGACAACGGTCTCTGGCATTGGTTTCGGTATGGGACTGATCAGCAGTCTTATTGGTATTAGTGGTGGCATTTTATCGACGCCGCTTCAGCAAACATTATTAAAGATTCCTTTGAAAAATGCGATTGCCAACTCTATTACTGCCGCTATTTTTTGTTCTTTTACTGGCTCCATTTTTTTGCTCTATTCTGGCGTAAAAAGTGCGAGCTTTTTGTTGGAAGATGTCTTTATTGTAGCGATCTGTTTGGTGCCCGGCAATATTCTTGGTGCACAATTTGGAAGCTCTTTGACAAAGAGGCTGCACGTGAACTACGTGCGTGTTACTTTTGTGGTCGTGATATTTGCCATCGGTTTCAGGATTCTTTTGATATGAGTTGGCGGGTTGCGAGAATGGTGTTTGCGTAGGTATCGTTTTGGTGTGATCAATGGCTTGTTCATATGCCTTGAACTGTAGAACCCAATAGGGCACTATTTGAACCCTTTATTAACGAGATATGCCATGCCAAACGCACTGTCCTCTCAATCGGCTTTTAGCTTTGATACCACTGTGCTGGATGCACTTTATGAGCACATTGCCGTGTTAGATCCATTGGGCAACATCCTTTTTGTCAATAAGGCTTGGAAAGAATTTGCCATTGAAAACGGTTATGGAAGCTCTGATCATGGGCTTGGTGTGAACTATTGTTCTGTCACAACAGACAAAGAAGTAGAAGAGAGTATCTTGTCTGTTTTAGATGGCACTCTCGCACGTTATGCCTATGAATATCCCTGTCATTCTCCAACAGAAAAGCGCTGGTTTTTGCTTTATGCAACTCCCATTGTCAACGCTCAAGACCAAATCACAGGTGCGGTAACATCACACATCAACATAAGCAAACGCAAACTGGTAGAATTACAAGTTGAAGAACTTCAAGCAAAATTACTTGAAACCGAACGCAATCGGGTTCTAATAGAAACTGCATGTGCGGCCGCTCACGAAATTAATCAGCCACTGACAGCCATTTTGGGGCAGGCACAATTGTTATCTCGGCGCACCGATTTACCAGCAGATATAGCAGACGACATACAATTTATCGAACAAAGCGGTCAGCGCATCAATGCCATTGTTCAAAAAATGAACGAAGTAAAAACCTATGTATCCAAGTCTTATGTTGGCAAAGTCAACATTGTCGATTTTAATGTCTCAACAGATTCAAATGTGGAATAAGCGGAATTATTCATTTTGTCGTGCATTATGATATTTAGGAGCATACGATGAGTCATTTGGACAAAATGTTGGTCAGAAACTACTGGTTGATTCAACGCCTATGTCATACACATCCGCAACTGCGTGTTTATATTCGGGCATTGGGGCGTCGGATGAAGCGTCGTGGTATTTCACCCAAACAGATTAATGACTTGGGTTTGGCACTCGAATCGCGTGACTAAAGAACTGGGTATTGCTGCCAAAGTGCATAAAGATTACCTGCTAAGAAGGACGGGATCTGGAAGTGCGAACGCCCGTGATAATACCATAGGCAACATCGGTCAAGTTGCGATGCCCAATGGGTGTTTGAGATGATTTGATCTTGTCCTGCAAGGACGAGTGGTTTAACCCTGTTATCCCAAAGAAAAAAGGAGCTACGAGTAAAAACGCGTAGCTCCTTTTTTTTGTTTGTCGCTGTCTTGTGATCTTCTAAAATGTGATTAAGCCGATTGGCTTAACTCGTGTTGTGATCGGGGTGTTGTTGTCAGTGAAACGATGTCTTCCAAAATCATGTAAAGACAGGGTACAAGCAGGAGGATAATGGATGTGGCGAAGACGATGCCAAAACCGAGTGAGATGGCCATGGGGATGAGGTAATAGGCTTGACGAGAGGTTTCGAGGATGATGGGGGTAAGACCGCCAAAGGTGGTGAGCGTTGTGAGGATGATGGGCCTGAACCTGCGCAGCCCCGCTTGGTGGATGGCTTCGAAAGCAGAAAATTCGCCCCGTCTTTTATTGGCGAAATCGATCATGATGAGGGAATCGTTGACAACGACACCGGAGAGTGCGATGACACCCATAAGGCTGATGAGTGAGAGATCATAACCGAGTAAGATGTGCCCGATGACGGCACCGACGATGCCAAATGGAATGGCTGTCATCACGATAAGGGGTTGAAGATAACTGCCAAATGCGATGGCCAGCAGCATGTAGATGGCGATCATAGCCAATGCAAAACCGGCCCAAAGGGCTTGTGTCGATTCTCGCATTTCGGCTTGAGTACCTTGATATGTCCATGTAAGACCGGGATATTCGGCCCGTAGTTGAGGCAGCTCTTCGGAATTGATGGCATCCAAAACACGGGTCATTGCACGTTTGGGCTCCACGTCTAGGCTCACGGTCACTGCACGGCGGCCGTCTTGTCGGTTGATGCTTGTGAAGGCTTCGCCGCGCTCAATGCGCACCACATCCATGAGGGGCACTTCTGTGCCATTGGGCGTGCGAATGATGAAGTTTTCTAAGTGGCGGATGTCTTTTCGTTCCTCTATGGGCAACTTTACGCGCATTTCTATTTCGTTGGTGCCGCGCAATTGACGCATAGCGAGTGCGCCAAAAAAAGCGTCGCGTACTTGGCGGCCCACGTCTACGGCGGTTAAACCCAAATGCCGTCCCTCTGGACGAAGTACAAAGTCGAACTGAGTTTTTCCTTTGTTGTAGTTGTCGCTCACATCGCGTGCTTCTTCAAATTGTTGGACTTGTTTTACAAACGCTTGGCTGGCTTTTTCAAGCACATCAATGTCTTCATGGCTCAGTGCCACGCTGATGTCTTGTCGATACCCCCCTGGACCACTTTCGGCCTCAAAGGTGATTTGGGCAACGCCGTCGATGTCGCCGATGTTGTCGCGCCACAAGGTGATGATTTCTGCGGTTGTCATGTCGTGTTCATCGGGTGGTTTCATCACTATTTCCACATCGATGAAGTTGCCGCGTCGCACATTGGTTTTGATGCCTTCGGAAACGCGATAGAGGTTGTGTTCTTCAAACATACGATGGGTTGATTCGGTGACTTCGTTGGCTATGCGTGCGGCTTGATCGCGGGTGGTGCCAATGGGCAGGCGAATGCCGGCCTCGATTTCGTCGGCAGACAGTTCGGGCATCATGATCATGCCCATGTGATCGCTGTATCCATATCCACCCACAACGATGAAGAGTGCAACGGCTGAGGTGAGGGTGATGTACCGGTTTCGGATACAGCTGTCTAAGAAAGCGCGATATTTGGTGTCGACAAAGTGGTTGAATTTGTTGGCAAAAGATTGTTGCCAGCGGTGCACGGTTTCACCAATGGGTGAGGCCTTCTTCTTGGACACGTGCCCGAGATGTGCAGGGAGAATGACGAGGGCTTCTAATAATGAAACGGCCAGCACCGTGATGACAACTGCGGGCAGAGGCCACCAGAATTTTCCGGTGGTGCCGGGCATAAATAAGAGCGGTATAAAAGCAACAATATTGGTGAGGATGCTGAACGTAACTGGGCCTGCTACATCGCGGGTGCCGGCGATGGCCGCCTCCATAAAGTTCATGCCTTGCTGGCGATATTCGTAGACATTTTCGCCGACGACAATGGCGTCGTCTACAACAATGCCAAGCACGACCAGGAAGGCAAACATGGAAACCATGTTGATGCTGACACCAATGGCGGGTAGGAGCACCAAACTGCCAATGAAGGAGATGCACATGCCCATCATAACCCAGAAGGCGAGTCGGTATTCGAGAAAGGCGGCGAGTATAAAAAAGACGATCACGATGGCAATGAGACCATTTTCTGTGAGCAAAGACAGGCGATCACCGTAATCATCGGCAGCATTGCCATCGATGCGAAACTGAACGCCTGGTGGCAAGGTGGTCTCATAGTCTTGAAGAATTGTTTCGACTGCCGAGGCAATCTCAAGGGGGGATTGGTTACCTATGCGGTAGATTCTCACTCCCACAGTGAGTTGGCGGTTGAACTGTTCGTGGAATCCGCCTTCTTCAAACCCATCGGTGATGGTGGCCAAGTCAGATAATGTAACTGCTGCGCCATTCTCGGATGGAATGATGACAATGTTGCCAAACTCGTTGGCCCATTGCTTGCGCTCTTTCATTCTCAAAAGAATTTCACCGGTACCTGTTTCAACGGCACCGGCTGGTATATCTTCGCTTGATTGCTCAATGATGCGTGACACTTCTCTGAGTGTGAGTTTGTATTCTCGCAATTTGGTTTGAGAGATCTCGACATGGGTCATGTAGTCGGGCACGTTGCTGATAGATACTTGTGTAATGGATGGATCACCCAAGAGTTGATCTCGAAGGCGTTCGGCCAATTTGCGCAGGGTGCCAATGTTCACATCGCCATAAATGCCAATGGACATCACGCTTCGTTGAGATGCTTGGAGTTGTACCTCGGGCTGTTCGATGTCGTCGGGAAAGGTGCGAATGCGGTTGATGGCTTGGTCAATGTCTTGGAATGATTTCATGCGATCGGTACCGGCAACCAACTCAATTGTCACACTGCCACGTCCTTCTCGGGCTTGTGAGGTAATCTCCTTAATGCCTTGTATGCCTCTAATCGCGCCTTCTATGGGCTGTAAAATGCCTTGTTCCACTTCAGACGGTGCTGCACCCGGATAGCCGACATTGACGCGAACAATGTCCAACTCATATTGCGGGTAGACTTCTTTTTGCATGTAGAATGCTGTCCATATTCCGCCACCGATGAGCATGATCATCAAGAGGTTTGCGGCAATGGCATTTTGTGCCATCCAAACGATGGGACCAGAGCGGCTTGTTTCTTCCACGACTTGAGCGGGTGTGTCATTCATTGCCAGTACCTCCCGACTTGTTCTCTGGTAAGGTGTTTTTTACACGCAGAGCAGCACCTTCGCGGACTCTCGACAGGTTTGTTGCGACGACCCAATCGTTGTTTTGTAATCCTTCTGAGATATAGGCATATTCTGCATCGCGGAAGGCGATTTTAACGGGACGAATGCTCAGTTTTTCATTTTCTAAGACCCATACGGTGTTGTTGGACCGCACATAATCTCGACGGATACGGATGGCGTTTTTAATGGGCTCGGCTTCAATGCCTGTTTCGACAAAGGCACCAATCATCAGTGGGGGTAAACCTGCCGATTCTGGGCGGTGAGAAAGGGGATCGGACACGGATACATAAACGCGTGCCATGCGTGTTTGTTCTTCGAGGGCCCCTACCATTCTGTGAAGTGAGCCTGTGCGGTAGGTATCTTCTCGCCAAGCGATTCGGTTTTGAATGTGAACAAGCGACCCTGCTTCACCTTCGGTTTGGGGAAATGACAGCCACGGGAGATGGGTCAGAGGAACGGTTGTGACGACCCAATAGGTGTCGAGACCAACCAATCGCCCGAGATCGTCTCTTGGCGACACTTGTGATCCAACGCTAACATTTCGGCTTAGAATATGTGCTTTAAAAGGTGCTTTGATTTTTGTTCTTTCCAACTCGAGTTTGGCTTGGTCAACTGCGGCTTGGGCGGATTCCACTTTTGCTCGGGCGGCGTTGAGTTGGGGTTCTCTCAGGACGAGAGATTTATATTCTGTGGCCAAGGCCTCGTCGAGCAGTTGATAATCCTTTAATGCCACATTCTGGCGTCCCATCTCCACATTTAAGTCAGAGACGGCTTGGCGCAGTTCGCTTTTGCGCTGTTGCAGCGAGTTTTGGTAGTCTGCTGGGTCGATTTGTAATAAGACGTCCCCTTTGTTTACAAAACCACCGGGTGTGAATGCTGACGATAAGGTAATAATTTCACCACCCACCCGTGGACTTAGGGTGATGTCTTGTGCGGGTTCAACCGTGCCCATGGCCATGATGGTTGGTTTGTAGTCATTTTGTTGCACGCGTATGACGTCTACAAGCATGGCCGTTTTACGTGTTGCGGTGATGCGGGTTGCTTTGGGTTCGGTAGAGAAAATGAGCGCGGTAATGGCTGCGCCTACGAGAAGAATGAGGCCACAAAGGCGGAGCGTTTTTTTTCTGTCCACGTTGGTTCTATCCGTTTTGATGGGTGGTGATGCAATCTTGAAACGTAAGTAACAAAGCAAAAACGATTGGATGTGTCAGCCTAATTTAAAATGAATTATTGCTGACGAATCCCTCTGTGTCTCCCTTTAAAAAAGGGAGAGATGGCTTTGGTTATGTTATAGATTGACTTTGAAACGCACGATTTATTGTACTTTACAGCTTAATTATTGTTGGTCTCACGGTCGGTTTTAAAGCCACCTGCAAGGGCGCGATATAAGGCCACTCGAAATTCCAATAACTCAAGTTTTGCAGAGATCAGGTCGCGTTGAAGCCGTTGTTCGTTCGTGAGTGCGGTGAGCACATCGAGGTAGTCACTGAGACCGTTTAAATATTCGATGCGCAGTTGATCATAGGTTTGTCTGACGAGAGTGACTTGGGCTTCGATGCTGGCGATTTGTTCACTTTGTTTCTTTTCTTGAATCAGCGCATTTTCTACTTCTTGAAATGCGGTGAGGACTTTTTGGCCATAAGAATAGAGCTGTTCACTTTTGATGGCCTCGTTGCGTTTGACTTCGGCACGGCGTTGTCCGCCGTCAAAAATGGGCGCAAGCAGGTTGCCCGCAAAATTGCTGGTCCAATCTTCAAACAAGCCGCTTATGTTGTTGCTGGTAGAAGATCCAGAGGCTGTGAGGGTTAAACGCGGGTAACGATTGCTCAAGGCCACTGCCAATTCTCTGTCGGCGGCTTGAAGGATGTTGTAGGCTTTTTGCACATCGGGGCGGCGTTGAATGAGTTCGGCTGGAAGGCCTGCATCGGGTATTGGAGGAAGATCGGGTAATGATAGAGGCGTGTATGCTATCTTTGCTTTGGGTGGACGCCCAAGCAAGACTGCCAATTGGTGTTCTAAAACTTGTATTCTGGATTCGGTGATGATCTTTTGTTCGCGTGTTGATTCGATCAACTGTTTTTGACGGAGAATATCTACGCTGCGGGTTTGACCACTGCCGAACCGTGCTTTGATGAGGCTGAGCACTTTTTGGTTGGTTTCGATTTGATGGTTAAAGAGGGCGAGTCGGTTTTGAGCACTGGTCAGTTGAAAATAGGTGCGCACAACTTCTGCCGAGAGTGAGAGGGCGGCTGTTTGATAGTCGGCATGGGTGGCTTTTGCCCGATAGTGTTGGGCTGCAATGCCGGAGCTGATGCGCCCCCATAGATCTATTTCGTATTCGGATGTGATGCCAAGCCGAAGTTTTTCATCGCCAGGAGATTTGGGGCGTTCTACTTCGCCGCCTAAGCGCACGTTTAAATCGGGAAACCGAGCGGCCGATTCACCACTGACAAGGGCTTGTGCGGCTCGAAGCCGTTGCCAAGCTGTTTCGAGGTTGAAATTGGATTGCAAGGCCCGATTGACCAATGAGTCCATATTGGCATTGCCAAAATCGGTCCACCAATGTTCGGAAAGTGGGTGAGCGCTGGTATTCGAAAAGGTTTCTGGCGTTTGAAGAGGAAGGGAAAGGTTTGTAGATTTAGGAGAACACGCAAGCAGCACGGTGAGTGCAATGCCGATCAGAACGATAGGAGCATTTCGTGCCATGTGGAGGGATCCTACTTCTTTGGAATGTTGATCAAGGTGTGACATACGTGTGAATGGGCAACTGAAATTGTGTTATAGGGGTTGGCTAAGCCACCAGGTGGTGGAGGTCTTTACAGATTTTAAGAAACGAAAGTGTTTACTCACTTAAACAAATTCGGTTTAAGATGTCAAGTGTTTACTTACTTACGGGATTCAAGGTTTGTCAAGTATGTTACTTAAGCTGATGCGCTCATTGATGGATTGCATCTCAGAAATCTGAAGCATATTCGAAATTCTGAAAGCCTTGTTCTGCACACACGCTATTTACTTGCGTGTCGTTTTTTTTAAACATTTGTTTTTATTGGCACATATCGCTTTTTGAATTTGTTTGTGTATTATGGCACATCAATTGCAAAGCCAGTAATGGAGAAGACAAACCTGGTAAGCACGTAACAGCAAAACGTCATAGGAGAACGATACCATGAAAAAAATTCTATTTGCCGCATTTGGGGTATATCTATTGGTTCTTACGGGTTGTGGAAACAGCCCGACAGGATCTCTGTCGCCCGATGATACCACGACGGACCTGTCTCAAGGACCATCCAGTTCGGTTGCAGTGGGTGAACCCAACGGCCAAAACCCTGATGGCAATGCCATTGCAGTAGGTGAACCCAACGGCCAAAACCCCGATGGTTACGATAGAACATCTGGCGGAATTGTTGTGAACAGCAATGACCAAGGTGACAGAGCAAATGGGGAGGTCTCTTCTGGTGGTATTGTACCTATTGGTGTTTTTCCTGGCGATGAAGGCCCCCAGACAGAACCTGGTGACACACCGGCCATTGCTGTTGGCGAAGAACTGCCCCCAACTCAAGTTTTAGACTCTGACCCAGGTGTCGTCATATCAGATGGTTTACCCATTGCTCCTGGTGAGGTCCACGGACTTCCCACGATTCAAAAGACTGACATTAGAGGTTCCGTTTCGACTTTGGACTATGCCAGCGAGGTCCTTCAGATGCGAGGGGTTGTGGCCACTATCTTTGTTGAAGGTGCAATAGAAGCTGATACCCATATCGACAAAGCCAGGGTGACGATTACACGGGATACCCAGATCATTGAGCAACAGGGACAGGATCGCCGAAATGTTGGCATCGATGCGCTTCTGGCCAATCAAAGAGTGCAAATTTCATTCACCGGCCCAGTTATGGAATCTTACCCTGTTCAAGCCACAGCGTCTGAGATCGTTATTTTGAAATAATTGTTGGCACCACCTGTCGGACAACATGAAGAAGGGGCTACGGGTTTTGACTCGTAGCCCCTTTATGTATTTGGCACATCTTTTGAACAAACTTTCATCTTTCCTCTAATTCACTATATTGAAATACCCTTTGATACTTTTTATCAGGATTCTCAAATCGAAAGTTATCCCTTATGGATCTCAAAGTTATTCACGCGCAACCACGTGTTACACCATCCCCGATATTTTTCAGGTGTGTGATAGGGAGGACGGAGCAGGTTTTCAGGAGCTTGTTCATTCGGAGGAAGGGGTTTTGGTGAATGATTGGTGTATTCGGGCCAACTTAGATTCTGATCAACAGGCAGGGTTTGAAATTCATCATAAAAAGAAATCCGTTGGCATTGCTTCAGATGTGTCGTCGTTTCAAGTAGGCAAGAAAAGGTATCATGCATCTGAGGCCAGTGTGCTTGTGGAAGCGTCTGTGGTGCAAAAAGCAAAAGATACGTTGCCTGAGGCTGCGCGATAGATACTCTTACTGGGTGTGTTAGAAAACAAGGGATTGCGATTTTGGTATCGTGATCCCTTGTTTCAATGTGAGGTGTTTTTGAGGAGATTACAAATCTATTTGGTGGGCAATTTTGAAAATGAGGGCTTGGTTGATGAGTTCAAAGCGGCCAGTGTGGTCATCGCGTGATTCGTTGTAGGCCACAAACAATCGGCTTCCGCGACGAAACTCCCAAGCGAAAACACTGCTGATTAGATAGGTTTCTTGTTGAGAACCCGACGTGTCATTGATGCGTGCTTGGAAGAAGAGGCGGAAGAAGAGATCGGGGTTGAAAAGATAAATGCCACGTATAGAGCTGAGCCAGAAGCGGCCTTCATTTTTATCTTGGGGATCAAAAATTTGAGAGTGGCGTAGGCGTGTTTCTACAGTCATGTGTTCGGTTTTAAGAGTGCCGTCTATGGAAATGGCATATTCGCGGCTGACGTGGCGTTTGTCAAAGTTGTAAAAGTTATCAACAAAGCCTGTTACCCCAACGGAAACGGGGCGATAGCTTGCGGAGCGAACTTGGGCACCCAAACTGTCGGCATAAAAGGGGCCTGTGAGGTCATAGCGCTTTTGACGCGATGCGAACAGGCTCAGACTGCTGCCACCTTGAAAACGCAGTTGTAGGTTGGTACCACCGCCAAACCCATTTTTTTCATTGATGAATGTTGGGTCAATGATGAGACTTGGGTCTTGTGCTGTCTGGTCGGTGAGGTATTGGTTCGTAGGCAATGGTTTTTGGGCGTCTATCCATCCGGTGAAAAAGGCTTGGCGCAAGTTCCATTGTTTGGGTCTGGGGCTAAAAGTCCAGGTCAGTTTGGAGAGTTGCTCCCCTCGGAATTGTTCTTTGCGCAAAAAACCCAGCTCGTTGATTTCGAAGTTGGGGTCTAAGCGTCGGGTAAAGAATCGGGCGCTAAATAAATCGGTTTGTCTGGAGAAATCGATAAAATATACTTTGTTGTCTGACGAGATATTTTTGTTCCAGGCGCTTGCGACTTGACCATTGATAAAATAGATGTCACCGGGACGAAGGGAAAAATCAAGCCCGAACACACGGCTGTAATTGCCGCTGATTTCTTTGTCGCCAAATAAGAATCCCACATTGGATTTGCCCAATACATCGCGTTTGAGACGCATGACACCAAAGGTGGCTTCTTCTTTGGTGGGGTCTTTGTCTTGAATGCCCAGATAGTCCCAGTCACCGGTTTGAGAGGCCAACACGCCTACGGTATAAGGCCCCGCTTTGCCTGTTACTTTGGTGCCCCACAGAATATCACCTCGACTGCCAATTCTTCGACTGAAAAAGAGTTCTAAAGGCAATAAGAAGGCGTTGTTGCCCTCGACAAAAAACGGGCGTTGTTCGGCAAAGCGGGTTGGAAATCGGGTGAGATTGATTTCATCGACGTCGGCTTCCACTTGTGCAAAATCGGGATTGAGGGTGGTATCGAGGGTCAAGTTGGGGGTGATGGCATACTTGGCATCGAGGCCCAATTCGGTTTTGGCAGAAATATCTGTGTTTAACTGTTGTGTGAGACCTTGGGTGGCAAAAGGCACAAATTCAAAGCGCCGACCTGTGTTGATTTTGCGGATGCCTTTTAAATGCCCAAGCTTGGACATGCGGTTGATGGAGCCGTCGTCACGGCTGATGGGTTTCCAGAAGGTGGTTTCGTTGAGGCGGCGCACATCGCGTTGAAAATTGAGGCCCCAAATTTGTTCGTCTTGTTCGATAAAACGAAAGTTTTTATATGGGATTTTGAATTCTGCTATCCAGCCCAAAGAATCGATGGATGTTTTGACCCACCAAACCCCGTCCCAACTGTTGTCACGTAGATAGTCATTGTAGCGTGAAGAATCTTCCCGCATGCCTAAGGCATTGGTGCCAAACTTGACGCCCGTGCGGTGGTCGTGGCGACTGTCTATAAACATGGCAAATGTGTCACTGCCATACATATCTCGTTCACGATAGCCTAAGCGTTTGATGATGCGGCTGGGTTGCGAGTCGAAGCAACGCACACCTACGTAGAGGTTTTCTGTGTCGTAACAAAAGCGTATTTCGGTATCTTCTGTAGCGGGTTGGCCAAAATCAGGGTCACGTTGTACAAAGTGATGGATAACGGGTAAGGTGCGCCAGATTGGGTCGTCGAGTTTGCCGTCTAATTTGGGTACTTGGGTTTGGTTTATGAAAACAGCTTCTCCAATGTAACCTGTCTCCCCTGGGTCACTGTGCATGCCTTCATGGGCATATCCGGTGGAAAGATGGCTGATGACAAAGAAGATCATATACAGATAGCGCTTTGTTGAGTTCAACATAACGGCCTCTTTAATTGTTTGATTTTATTTCTGGTATTGCTGTATTACCATAGTATGTGGATTGTTTCTAAATTGCCAATGTTTTGATATGTGGTGGATTTAGTGTTGCCAGATTATTATATTCAGGGCGGGGTATTATTGTTCATTCTTATTCACAAAAGGATTTGTGCATGGCTGTCATTTTACGTTGGTTGAAACGCATTGCTATTGGGTTTGTTGTGTTTCTATTGGTTGCTTATGCGGGGCTTTGGTTGATGTTTCGGTATGCCAGTGTGAGCACACATGGCGATGTGGATTTGGGCGTGGGGAATGTGGTTGTGCCTGTAGAACGTGCACATGCTTGGATGGCACAATCTGTGGTGACGGATTCATTGCTGGTCCATTGGGCAGCACGAGAGATTGGGGATTGGCAAAAGGAGGGCAAGGTCTCGATTCCCCGAATTTTGATTGGGAAACTTGCAACGGGTGTGGATGTTGACTCTGTGAATACGTATTTGCAGGCACAGAAAGTGCGCGGCACGGTTGGGTCGACGGGACCATTTCATAAAACTGGCGATTATGATTTTACATTGGCGGGGCTTAGTTTGCTTTTATACGCTTTTGGTGATCAACCCGATCTGCTGTATCCCGAAACCGTGGATCATATTGTCGATGTGTTGATGACACAAGAAGGTGGAACGCCCAAAATATATACACCGCGTTTGCTGGGATTTCCATTGCGAGATACTGAGAATCATATTTTGATGACAGAAGGCTCTCGGTATTTGAAGAACAGATGGAAAGCGTTGCATGGAAACTCAGACCCTAAATATGACAACGTGGCCAATGGTTTGGAGGCGTGGCTGGTGGCTTATTTGGAGGGGATGGCACGTGCAGGGTTTCATGAATACAATTCCAGACCCTATATTGGGTACACGCTGACTGCGCTGTTGAATTTGGAAGCGTTTACGGGAGAACCCGTGCGGGTTGCAGCACGGCGTGTACTGGATCGGGCAAACTGGGAATATGCTGTGGGCAGTTTGTCTTTGCGGCGGTTTTCGCCTTTTCGTAGGCAAGCCAGGCGGTCAGTGGATACCGATTTGGATGGGGATTATCACACGGGTGTGATGAAGGCTTGGATGGGTTTGGCTGGTGTGGATGATTTGTATATTCGAAAGGGAGAGCATCAGGCACTTTGGGTGCCATTGACGTCGTATCGGCCTTCGGATGCGGTGGTTGCATGGATTCAGGAAAAACCAGCGCCTTATTTTGTAAAAGTTGGACACGGTCATGACGGTTCACCTGAGATTTACTCGGGCGGGCCGGGCTATTTGATTACGGCTGGCGGTGTTGCCGATGATTGGGCCAAACAATGTGTGGCGCGGCCAACGACTTTGATGCTTGAAGATGGCGTGATGGATTTGACAGGATTGTTACGTATTGTGGGGGCAGATTCAAGTTATAGAGCGTGGAACAATACGGGTGTGTATAAGAACTTTGCTGTTTCTGCGGGGGCTGTGATTGTGCCGGAAGGGTGGGTGCCTGTTGCTCAGAATGATATGTGGCGAATATTTGAGCGTTCGGGACATTTTATTGCAGTGTATTCGACAGATATGTTGGGCATGTTTTGTTTGTTACCGGCAGGTGAGATAAACGATTTGTTGAAGCAACTGACAGAAGCCAATGGTGATGGCGATGTTTTGCAAACACGTTTCCAATGGCCAAATGGATCGACTATTGTTTATGATGTGCGCGCACCAAAAGATCAGTGGGTGCTTGTGTCTGTTGATGGCAAGGATGTGGATCGGGGTTTTGGTGTGTGGCCGTTGATGGAGGGGCAAGTGCCAGGGTTTTAATGGACGAATCTACGAATCTACGAATAGATGTTGTTAAAGAGGTCGCTTGCAGGTGAGCGACCTCTTTATTTTTGGGTCAGTGCATCTGCTATGCACCACAGACATACAATGCAAAAAACAATACGCAGTGCGGGATCTTCGCGGTGTTCTGATTGTGATAAATATGTTTTAATGGCCAATACTGAAGCGCCTATACGGGAGGCAACTTCTGGGCCGAGTGCTTCTACTGTGTTTTCGTCGATGTTGTGCTCTAAATATGTGGCAAGTGATTTTGTATGTTCAAAGACGTTCTCGATTTGGTCTGTGTCAAAAGCTTTGTGAATTTCTTTAAGTTGGTTTTGCACGTGATGTTTGATGGTGTTGTTTAATATGCGTGAGCGTCGGAATGCACGACGTGTTTGCCGCAACATTTCTTCTTGGCGTTCTGCACGTGCCAGATTGTCTTGCGATACGAGTCGATAGAAACGACGGCGTGCACCCTGGGCCCGGCATACACTGTTGAGCAATTGTAGGCGAATGGTGGGCGACTTAAAGTTATCCAGCCGTTCTAGAGTGGGGCGCACGATTCTTAAATCGCGTTTGGCACCCAATACATCTGACAGTGTTGGAAATGTGATGCGATCAAATCGATCTGCAAATTTCCAAAAGAGCAGCTCTTGTGCTTCTGTGCCTCGCATTTCGGAGAGGGCGCGAATGGCACTGATTTGAACCCGGCTGTCTGAGTCGTTGAGGGCTTCAATGAGGTGATCAATAATATTGGGGTCGCCGATTTTGCCCAGCGCTTCAATGGCTTCACTGCGAATGTCTGATTCTTCGTCTTTGAGTTCTTCTAACAACGGATTGATAGCTTGGGGAGATCTTGCTTCACCTAGCCCTTGTGCGGCTTGTTTGCGTACATCGGGGTTGGCATCGCTGAGTGCTTGAATGAGTTGGTCTAAGGCCATTGGGCTGCGCGAGCGCCCCATTTGTCTGACGGCTCGGGCGCGGTTGAGGTCGCTGCGAGACCAATCGAAGGCTAAGGCATTATAAAGATCCCCCACCAAATTCCCTCGACCCACTTGACCGAGCAGTTCGCGAGACGTGGTGCCTTTGCTGTCTTTTACGGTGCGCAAAAATATGTTGGGTAAAATCATGAGGCCTGCACTGACCAAAAATACAAGCTGCAATTTGCCAATGTCAAAACCAAAGATGTGAAAATGAAACGGCTCAAAATAGGCGACCAAAGCACTTCCTACAAGGGGTGCAATGGCATAGGCTAAAAAGATTGCACAAGACCAACCTGCAAAATAGGCTGTGCGATTGCTCCCATCGGGCACGGTGGCATAAAGTAGAGAATTGACCGAAACAAGCATACCGGAGAAGATGAGACCGTTCAGAATCATTGCAACGGGAATGAACCAATAAAAATCGGGACGATTAAACGTCCAAAAAATAGGTGTGATGATGCTGGGAATGGTTAAGATTTGAAGCATGGCTTTGCTGCCATAGCGGTCAATGAGCCCACTTAAAAGTTGGGAACCAACGACCATTGCGGCCATGAGCAGGCTGGTTAAAATGGCCACATTGGAATAGCTGATTTGTAGTGTTTTGAGCATGAAAACACTGTAAAAGGGGCTGCTGAGGCTCCACGCAAAGTTCCAAGCCCAAAAGAATATCAGGAGGTTGCGGAATTGCGGGTTTTGGAACGGGATTAAAAGGCTTCCAGTCTGATTGTCGGACTCGGTGGTTTGAAAAGGGACACGAGACAAATTGAGGAATCCGCCGAGGCCAATGAGTGTGGCGACAAGGAAGATGGCAAAAAAAGCTGTGTATTTGGTGGTGTCATCAAACAAGTCGAGGTACCAACCTGCTGCATAACTTGCGACAATACCCACCAAGAGGTGGGCCATGGTTTGGCGACCGATGAAACGGGCACGAATGTCTTCGGGAATAATGTGTGCATTCCAGCCACTGAAAATGGGACCAGCCAAGTGCCAAGAGACCATGCCCAATCCTATCAGGATAGAAATGAGAGATACTTGGTGTGATGCGGTGATGAAGGGGACCAGAACAATGGAAAAACGAAAGAGTGTGTGCAAGCACCCCATGGCGATGACAAAAGCTTTTTTGCGTTTGATGCGATGGGCAAGCAAGGCAGAGGAGAGGATTTGTGCTAAGCTGGCAAAAGACCCGATAGAAATAAAGTGCGCGATGGTGGATTCTGAGGCACCCAAAGACAGCACAAATCCTGTGAAGATTGCGGTTTGCAGACTGACCATTTGGGCCCAGGCACCCCAGGCACCGTTGGTGTAGATCAGTGCGCGCAAGGCGCGTGCTGTGGCGCTAAATGAAAGCGGTTGAGATGTGTTCACGCAGTTTTACCACTGGTTAAGAATGTGTGTAGCTGTTCTGTGCTTAAACCTTTTATGCCCAATTCGGGTAAACTGCGCCCATTTGTCCAGCCATCAAAGCCCATGACAACAGATCCCATGTTGACGAGCGATTGCATAAGGGGTGCAGCAACGCCGTATTGCTTGCCTATGTCGTGCCAGGCAGACAAGCCGTAGGGAATGTCTTCGGTGAGCCAGCGGCTTTCGAGTGAGCCGGGTGCTTTGAGTTGGGTGAGCATTCGGCTGCCATTGATGGTGGCCCACAAATCTCCTTTGGGACCAAAACCTGCATTGTGAAAGGCCTCGTTTGCAGGTGGCAGTGTGTAACCGAGTGCTTGAGCAATGGCGCGACGTTCGGCATCTACGGCCATGATCACATTGGCCACGGTGGGCGAAACGCCTTCTTCGTAAAAGTAAAATTCGCCGTGCGCATATTCGACACGGCCTGCATTCATGAGTACCCCAGCGGGATGAACCACAGGGTTCATGGCGGCCAAACCACTGGCCATGACGGTGGGGTAGGTTTGAATGCCGGGGAAGAGCGGGTCGAGCAGGTTTTGTACACGCTCGGTTTGGGATGTGGGCAACACGCCCAGACCCAAGCTGGTGACCGTTCCCCAAATGGTGGCGGTATCAGGTGCTGTTTTGCGACACACATAGGGTGCGGTGTCTACTTCGGCCAAGGTGGGTATTGCACCGCCTTGTTCACGAAGCAAGGTGGCCCATTCGAGGGAGCCCAATGTGCCGGGCATGAGTACCACTGTATGGTCTGTTGTTAGATGGGATGCGCAGGCCAATGCAAAGGATTTGTGTGCATAGGCGGGCACGATGAGCAAGATCAGGTTTGAGGCATTGAGCGCCACTTTGATATCGGTGGTGATGCGATGAATTTTGGCCGTGCCTGTTTCTTCTGTGCCTAAGAGGTGAATGATGCTGTTGTCTTGAACAGGTTCGAGCATGTGTTCAAAGCCTGGGATTTCATACAGGGTAATGTCGAAACCTTTGAGCGTTAGGTTGGCTGCAGTGGCAAATGCGGTGTTGCCGCCGCCGAGAATGGTGGCTGTGCTGGGCATGGGGTGTCCTTAAAGGAAAAAGGAAAAAGGAAAAAGTGAAAGGCAGGAAGCACTTTTTTTTGAATGATCCCGTTCTGTTGATTATTCTATTTTGTAATATCGCACAAGATGGCTTGGGTGGCGTGTATGAGATCGTTGGGTGCAATGATGATTTGGGTGCCGCGTTGGCCTGCGCTTATTGAGATGATGGGCCATTGTTGTGCTGATTGGTCGAGATATACGGGAAGCGGCTTTTTGGTGCCCAAGGGTGAGACACCGCCTCGGATATATCCGGTGAGGGATTGTACTTCTTTGAGGGCGACCAAATCGGCTTTTTTGCCTCCGGCTACGGCACCTAGCGTTTTGGTATTGAGTTCTGAATCGCCAGGTATACAGGCCAAGGCGATGTCGCGTTTGCCTGTGCGTGCGACCAGGGTTTTGAATACTTGCTCTGCGGGCATGTTGATGAGATCGGCAACATGTTCTGCGCTGAGGTTGGACTCTTCAACGGTATACGTCTTAATTTCGTAGCTTATTTTGAGGCGGTCTAAGATACGCATGGCATTTGTTTTGGCCATGATTTGCTCCTTATCTTTATACGGTAGAAGATAGGATAAGCTGGCAAAAATGCCAATGGGAAAGACACACTTTTAGGATCTAAATTATGAGGTGAATGTATATGAAAAAAGCGGCTCTGATTTGGAATCAGAGCCGCTTTTTTTATCTCTAAATGGCAGGTTCTACTACGGGAGCCTATTGGTGTGAAGCTCAAAATGAGATGTTATTAGAGGTTTGCTTGTTTGTTGTCGTAGGCTTGGATGGCTTGTGCAACGAGTGTGGTGATTTTACTTACGGAATCGAACGGCTTTTGCAAATGGAAATCAAAGGCCAGATACCGAGGGTCGTCTTTGGACAATTGCCAGCCTGTGATGAGAATCGCACTCACATTAGGAGCCGTTCGGCGCATTTGAGCAATGACTTGATCGCCGGGTAAGTCGGGCATGCCTAAATCGACGAGTACGACGTCGTAGGTTTTTTTTGAAAACTGCGCCAGACCTTTCCTGCCATTGGATTCTGCGTCAACTTGGTGATGAGATGACAATGCGCGGGTTAAAAAGGATCGCACAATGCTTTCGTCTTCAACAATAAGGATATTGCCTGCTCGCGTAGATCCTATAATATCCTGATCTGCTTTGGCATCGTGCTGTGTCCATATGGGCAAATGAACAATGGCTGTGGTGCCTTTGTTGGGCGTGCTGTCTAAGTCGAGACGCCCGCCCCAACGTGTGACTGAGGCATATGCACCTGCCATGCCAAGGCCTCTCCCTACTTCTGCTTGGGTTGTGAAAAAGGGTTCAAAAACACGCCGCTTTGTTTCTTCATTCATGCCACTGCCTGTATCTGAGATGCTAACTTGGACACTTTGATCCGTTGCTTCTGTCGAAAGCGTTATGTGCCCGCTTTTGGGCATGGCATCAACGGCATTGAATATGAGATTGAGCAACACGCTGTGTAAACCTGCTGCGGTACCACGAATTTTAGGGGTGGCTTGCAGGTGTGTTCTTATTTCTATTTGGATGCCTTTGGCTTCTGCTTCGTCTTTCCAACGGGGTCGTGCTGCTTCAATGGTTTCTTGAATGGTGTGCACCACATCAACCGCGTGTAATTCTTCATTTTCGCCCCGCACGGAAACAGCAAGGCGCTTGACCAAGTCTGCTGCACGTAAAGCTGCTTGTTGTATGACACGTGTTTCATTTAAGATTTTTTTGTCTTGGGTTTGAAGCTCGATGAGTTGTGCGGGACCTAAAATACCGGTTAAAATGTTGTTGAGGTTGTGGCTGACGCCTTCAGACATCTCTGCCAGTGCACCTAAGCGTTCAAATTGCACCAATTGGCGTTCCATTTTTTTGCGGTCTTCAATTTCTAATTGGAGTTGTGCGTTGATTTGGGTGAGTTCTTGTGTGCGTTGGGCTACTTCTTGCTCAAGTTTGGCACGGTAGACACGGTTTTCTTGTGCCAATTTGCGGTGTTGGAGTGCACGTTCGATGCCCACGCGAAGATCTTTGAAGTCGAGGGGTTTGGTGAGATATTCGTAGACGCCAATGTTTAAAGCTTGGCGTGCTGTTTCTAAATCGGCAAAAGCTGTCATCAGCAAGATGGGAATGTCTTTGTCTAAGTTGACGATGTGTTGTGAGAGTTCGAGTCCATCGAGGTCTGGCAATCGCACATCGACAAGGGCAAGGTCAATCTTTTGTGATGCCAAGAGATTTATTGCATTATTTGCCTGGCCCGCTTGTACGTGCGTCCAACCTTGTTTGGTCACCCAGCGACCTAAGGCCGCGCAAAGCGTTTGATCATCGTCTACGATGAGGATGTGAGGGGGCATGTTGTTGCTAAGTTGTGGCATAGGTCATTCTTGGTGGATGGTAAGTAAGCCTACTGGCTTTTACGGATATTTTTGCGAGACTTGTCGTGGAAATGTTTTATATGATAGTGTGCTCAACTTCTATTTGTCAAATACAAATTGATTAGAATGTGTCTTTAATAAACAGTGATCAGATCAAAGCTTGCTTAGATGTGTGAAATACCCAAAAGTGTTTTGTTTATACGCCATTGTGGTTTTTTTGTGCATTTAAAAAGGTCGTGTGTACCAAGGTTGATTATGCTTAGGTATTTTGAGAATCCCTTGAATTTTTGAGTGCGAGAGCATCGGTGATAATCTGGCGAAACATGTCTAAATCGTGAAAGGGTTTTTGAACAAAGAAGTCAAATGGGGTGCGTCGTGAATCATTGGGAAGAAGTTCCCACCCCGAAATGAGAATGGTGACCAGGTTGGGGTCTTTTTGGCGAAACTGTTGTGCCAATTGGTCGCCGGGCATATGGGGCAACCCGAGGTCTGTAATGAGAATGTCGTATTTATTTGGCTCAAAGATTTCTAAAGCTTTGGGACTGGATGATGCGGTATCGATGTTGTGTGATGACAGAACACGATTTAACACCTGGGCAACAACTTTTTCGTCTTCTACTATGAGAATGCGTCCGACCTGGTCTGATTTTGTGGTCGTTGGGGTTGCATATTCTATTTGATCTTTTTCCCAAATGGCAAAATCCAATGTAAATGTGGTGCCTTGACCTTGTGTGCTTGCTACATCGATGCTTCCGTTCCAGCGTGTGATGGTTCCGTAAACAGTGGACAAACCTAAGCCCGTGCCGATTTGTTCTTTGGTTGTAAAAAAAGGATCAAAAATGCGTCTTTGTGTGGCCATTGACATGCCTGTGCCCGTGTCACTAAAGAGCAAACGCACACAATCTTGTGTTTGGAGCGTTGTGAGAGAGATGCGTCCGCCATTGGGCATGGCGTCAACGGCATTAAAAATAAGATTGATGATGATGTCATATAAGCCAGATTGGGTGCCTTGTAAGGGGGGGATCTCTGCCAAATGTTGGTTGATTTGAATATGAATGCCTTTGGTTTCGGGTGCATCTTTCCAACGCGGACGTGTGGCTTGGACCGCCTCTTGAATGGCTTGGTTAAGGTCCGTTGATTCCTGAGCTTCGGTATCTGTGCGCCATCCTTGGTTGAGACGGCTGACAATGTCACGGGCTCGGAGGCCGGCTGTTAAAATGGTATCAATGTCTTCACCGATTTGCGCGTCTTTGTTTGTGATCTGTAACATTTGCGCAGGCCCTAAAATGCCTGTGAGAATGTTGTTGAGGTTATGACTGATGCCTGCGGCCATTTCACCCAAGGCGCGTAAACGCTGGGTGCGTTCGCGCTCGGTTTGTATTTGTTTGCTTTCTGTGATGTCTTGGACAATGCCCATGAGACTGGTTATTTGGCCTTCTGAGTTGTAAATGGCTTTGGACTGGCCATACAAATATACAATATCGCCGCTTGGCCGAATCATGCGAAATTCACTACCACCTGGCGTGCCTGTTTCCAAATAATCACGGGTTCTGTCTTGTATCATTTGTTTGTCGTCGGGGTGAATCAGTTCCATAACACGATTCAGAGTTGTGGATTTTTCTGTAGGATCGAGCCCGTAGATTTTGCACAGTTCATTTGAAAGTGTTATGTGGTTTGTTTTTATATCAAAAACCCAGTTGCCGATATTCACTTTGCTGTCCAGGAAGCTGCAGACAACCGTTTTGACATCGCCTCCAGGAAGCTGCAGACAACCGTTTTGACATCGCCTGCTTCATTCTTTTGTACTTGTTTCTATTATGTTTTGAAATACAGTTTCTTCTCTAACGGAGAACGCTTTTGGCAGAACACTGTGTATGCTGAGTATGCCGCGTGAAAATGGAATGTCTATGAGACTTTGTATGGGATGGTTGTTGAACCGCAAGCGGATCGCGTTTGCAGTCGTAGGGTTTTCTTTGTCAAGATCATCAATGAGAACAGTGTTTAGCGTTTGCAATTGGTTTGTCAGTTCGTTTTTTTCTGGGAACCATTCTTGCATTTGAGACGGGCGCGTATTTTTTGTTGGCGACTGTTTTATGGGGCCGTTTTGATCTACCCTAAATGATTCTATAATGCCTTGTGTTTGGTCAACCATACGGTGAATTGCCAATGTACATAGATCGGGTTTCCATTTTTGGATTTCAATGAGGCAAGTATGCATGACGTGATGAAGGTCACTTTCTTGCTTCATTTCTTGCACCGTGTTTCTGATTTTGAGGTTGATTTCTTGAATGAGTGCGTGTTCTTTAGATTCTTGGTGCAATTGTGCGTGCTTGAGGGCAATGGCCACGTGATTTAGGAAGGGTTCTAAAAGACGGATGCGATTTAATATGATGTCTTTTTGATCTGGTGGACATCCTGTTGCCAATACTGCCAAGGTTTGATCTTCGAATTTTACGGGAATAAAAAAAGCAATTTTATTTTTCCAGGGCTCGAATGGCGGTTTGGGTGGATCAAGGCGTGGGTCATCAGGTGAATCGATGATTTGTAATTGACCTGTTTTGACAACCAAAGGCAATATTTTTTGTGTGTCAGAAAGGTTATAAGTGGCTAATTCGCCAGATTGGTGCTGTATGCCTTCATTTGATGGGAAGGCATTGCGGACACCCTGCATCGTTTGTTTATGGTAATTGACCAAAGAAATGACAAGTGAACGAAAGTATTTTTGGATAACAATATGCTCTATGAGCGCGTCAAGCAATTGGTCTATGTCTAATGTGTTGAGGAGGGCCTGGTCGATTTTTTGGAAGGCATCAAGTGATTGGTCTTTTTCTTCTATGTCTTGTTGTTGTGTCTTGACTTGTGCTTCGAGTTGGCGGGTTTGTTGCTGGAGTTGTTCGTCGTTTTGGTTATAGCGGATGGCCACGGCCAATTGTCCCATAATGGGTCGAAACATTTCGATGCGGTTGAGCGTTTCTTGTTTTTCTTGTTTCTGGCTCCCTGTGGCCAATATGGCAATGACATCTTTATTTTGGGAAATAGGTATGAAATATGAAACTTTGTTTTCGTGGCCTTTGATATGCTGTTCTTGAGAGATGCTTTTATCGATGGCAAAACGATCATCCCACCCTTCAATGACCGTCATTTGATTGGTGCGTGCCACAACACCCACAATGTTTTCTGTGTTTAATGGCAAGATAGAAATATCTTTGTTGAGTTGTCCGTCGCGATGTATGCTGCGTACAACTTGGATGTTTTGAGCAGAGTTATCAACCAACATAATGGTTAAACTACGAAACAGATTTGTTGCGATGATTTCATTTGTCAATGCGTCGAGAATGTCGTTCAGATTGGTGTGCGATAAGATGATGGAACTGATGTTTGCAACCGTTCCAAGTAGCGTGTGCTCACCGGGGTCTGGTTGTGCAGATGCATTCGGTTCTATTTTTTTACGAAGTGTCTGCAATTCGTCGATTAACTGTTGTTTTGTTTTTTTAGTGTCGCTCATGTTTACCTCTATAAAAAAGGTCGTGCCTTTAGGACATTGTTCCAACAGCATATCATGTCGTATTTATTTTGGCTTGTCAATGTGCAATGTTTTGGCTTGCTCTGAATGGATGGACACTTATATTGGCATTTATTCAAAAAGCAATAGGGTGAACAGTTTTTAAGAAACGAATAGCGTCGAAAATGTAAGTGTGTTATTTACAATGACTTATGAATTTCAATGCAATTTTGTAAGTTATTGTAAATTTGTGACTTACAAAAACTGTTCATAGTATTGCAAAAAGGAGAGGATCATGAAAGTATATCGTGTGGCCATTATTGGCTTGGGGCGTATGGGCAGTACAATTGATGAAGAAGTTGTGGATTATCCGGCAGTGGCATTGCCGTATTCGATTGCAGCGTGTTGTGCACACAGCGATCGGTTGGAATTGGTTGCAGGTGCAGATTTATTGGCTGAGAAGCGGGAGGCTTTTGGTGCTAAGTGGGGAACGAAGGCGTTGTATGAAGATTATGTGACAATGATTGAGAATGAAAAGCCTGATTTGGTGGCAGTGTGCACACGAGGCGAAAACCATGCAGATCTGGGTGTGGCAGTGGCTGAATTGGGTGTGCCGATGCTGTATTTGGAAAAAGCGATGGCGTGTTCGATGGCTGAGGCCGATTTGGTGCGTGATGCCTGTTTGAAGAATAATACTGTATTTAACACGGGTGTGTTGCGACGCTTTGATGTGCGATACCGAGTAATAAGAGAGGCCATTGAACGTGGCGATGTGGGGGAACCCATTGCGGCGGTACATTATGCAGCGACCAACTTGTTACAC
>JABIFK010000872.1 GCA_018650745.1 Candidatus Latescibacterota bacterium
AAGCCGAACGCAAACCTGATCGCACAGCCGGTTACTTACCGATGTTCGTCGCCTACTACGGTGATCTTTTCCGTGCCTATCGCGATTTGGCTCGGCAATAGTGTTAGAACACACGACATACAAAAACAAAAGGCTGTGAGCAACAACTCACGGCCTTTTCTTTTGTTTTATACGATAAATTACGCTTCAATATTAAACAGAAGTTCCAACAACATAAACTTGGGCCGCCTCCGCAACTTTTGGATGCATTCGAATCTCCACGTCATAATCCAATGCATTCAAAAAAGACATCAATTTCTCCACCGAAAACTTATCAAACTGTCCACGCTTCAAATCTGAAACCCGTCCTTGTGTAATCCCAAAAATCTTACCAGCTTGTTTCTGAGTTAATTTCTTTTCTTTTATAAGCGTAAATATCTTAGTTGCAATACGCGCTTTTAGTGCCCATTCCTCAGGTTTTTTAAATCCCAAATCTTGATACACGTTTCCCGATCCCTCGTAATATTCGATATCACCCATTTTCTTTTTTTTCATTTTTATTTCTCCTGTGCCAATCGACGCGCTTCCAGAAAACGTTTTCGAAGAACATCCATCTCTTTTTGGGGTGTCGCAATGCCACGTGTCGATTTTTTTTGGAATGCGTGTAACACATAGATCGTATCGCCTAACTTGATAGCATAAACAGCACGGTAAGCATCCGTCTTAAATTGACTCACAATCTCCATCACACCACTGAACCCTTTTAAGGGCTTTGCATAATCATGCTTTTCACCCATTTGAGCAACCCACAAAGCATATCCAATATCTTTTTGTACTTCACGAGGAAAGTCTCTCAAATCTCGAAATGAAGGTCCGATCCATATGACAGGTTTATAGGTAACTCATCCATGCACAAAATATATCAAATTTTATATATTCCTTCAACCCATAAAATTCAAAAAAATCGTGAACCTTTTCCCAAAAGTGACTCTTTTCAAGCCATGAAAGCAGCTAATGCCAATCCCGTAGACGCCTTGCGTGACGAATAAAATAATACGAATCCCCCACATCTAACGCTTGCGTAAATTGCCGCATCACGCACCGCTCGCCCATCCATATCAGCCGGCAACACCTTCAAATTCTTAGGCGGCCCACCGCCTCTTTGAACACTCGCCATCATTGGCAAACTCAAAATCAAAGTTCCATACCAACCCTCAACATAACCGTTACCCCAATCAACACCCTCTTGATTGATTCCCGAACCAACTCACCGTATTTTGTTTTTCAACAACCCCAAAGCTCCCTATTCTAAAACATGAAAATATCTTCACCAAACTCAAAACCCACCTTCTGGTGGAAGGGGCCGTTGTGCAGTGGGATGTGTGATGTGTGATGTGTGATGTTGGGTGTGTGCGGAAGGGGCGTGTGGAACACGCGGAAGGCAAAACAAATAATAATAAATTTTCACACAAATCTAAACACCTGAAACAACCATAAAGGAATAAAAATGAACCCCCTTCACCCAAACAAAACCTGCGAACTCCACGTTCACCCCGGCGGCTGCCTCACCGCCCAAGACCTCCTCGACCTCGGTCGCAACATCTACCAAGATGTCGATTGGACCCTCTTCACCGACGCCTACGAACAAGCCTACAACACCCGCCCAGATCCCATTACCCTCTACCAAAACGCCCTCGCCGACCCAGACCTGGGTTTTGAAACCTTCAAAAGTCATTTCATCTACACTCAAAAAGACGGGGGTGACTTTGGCCGCTTCCAAGCCAAATTCAACTTCATCATCTGCCTCTTAAGACACCCCTCACCCCACCAAGACATGATCAACACCTCCTTCCAAATGACCGTTGACCAACACCAAAAAGAAGGCGTCAACTTTGTCGAATACCGATGCGGCGGGGGTCAGCAAACCCACGACCAATTCATCGCCATGCACCACAAATACGCCACCACGCTCAAAAGCGCCACACAAAACAATTTCACAGGCCGCTACATCATCAGCCTTTGTCGCTCAAGTGCCGAACAAGACTACGAATGGGTCCAAGAACTCATGGACACATACCCCGACCTCATCCCCACTCTCATCGGCATCGACTTCTCCCACTTCGAAGAAGGCTATCCCCCCAAGGACAAACGCGCCTTCTTCGAACGCGTGCACCAAGACAACCAAAAAAATCCCGAACGCGCCCTCGACATCGTCTACCACGTCGGCGAAAGTTACTTCGACAAATCCCTCGAAAGCGCCATTCGCTGGTGTCACGAAATTGCCGAAATGGGCATCAAACGCCTCGGGCATGCCACAGCTCTCGGCCTCCCACCCGAAGTTGCCGTTGCCCGACGCCCCAACGCCCACGTGCAAGAATTGGTTAGCGAGCACCTCGACCAAATCGCCTACGACCTCGCCCATGCCACCGAGCTCACC
>JABIFK010000873.1 GCA_018650745.1 Candidatus Latescibacterota bacterium
ATCAGCAGGTGCATGCAGAGAATACGCCTTACCATCTGGCACAACCAATTGCAACTTCCCTGCTCGCCATTCAACAGAAACCCAAATACCCGGTTCGGCACAATACAAACCCAACAAATCAATATACTTTTCAGGAGACGGCTGAGGGGTTGGGGGCGGTTGCTTCTCTTGATTCTCAGAATCTACCAAAAGCAATTCCAAGACCTCCTGTACCAATTCTTGGCCACCGGGTGGTGGCCACATATTGATGAATTGAATCACACCAATTTTGTAAACGACGTTAAACCAGACCTGCGTAGCAAAACCATGTATACCCCCGCCATGATTGTAATAAACATGATCTCCAATCCGTGTCGCGCGCCACCCCAAGCATTGGCCAGAAGACCAATCTTCAGTCATATATTGCGGTCGATGCATTTCACACAGCGATTTACCAGACAAAACCTGTTCCCCTTCGCGCTCACCACCTGCTTCGCGAAATTGGAACGCTACCCATTTGGCCAAATCTGACACACTCGAATGCAATTGCCCTGCTGCAGACAATCCATTCAAATGCGCATAGGGTGCTTCTGCTGGATCATCTCGATATGAGGTTGGATTGTATCCTGTAAGGAAGCGAGTCTGTAATTGACCATCCAGATCAAAGACGGTAGATGTCATCCCCAAAGGATCTAAAATTTGGGTCTTGATATAATCCTCATACCCACGTCCAGAAACCCTTTGAATCACCTCACCAAGCAGCCCAAATGCCAAATTCGAATACTTCCACGCAGAATCCTGATCAATCACAATCTCAGTGTCACACAATCCCTCCAAGATCGCCTCGCGTGACGGAAAGTCCAAAGCATCCCACCCAGGCAAAGGTGCTTCAGTTGCCATGCCAGAATAATGCGTCAACAATCGGCGCAGTGTCACACTTTCCAACTGACCTGCACGAACTGTCGCAGCCTTGAACTCTGGAATATGTCGCATCAACGGATCATCTAGATTGAGCAGACTCTCATCGCGTAATTGCAAAATAGCAGTGGTCGTAAAAGTCTTGGTTACAGATGCCACACGGGCAAGCGAATCTTCTGTTGGGGAATCTACGCGTCCCAAATTCTGTTTACCAAATCCACCAAACCAAAGCAAGCCCTCTTCTGTCACAACCCCCAATGCGAGACCCGGCAACTGGTAATCTGCGAGTTTCTGTTCTGCCATTTTTTCAATCTGTGTAACAAGTAGCGCATTCATCAGACACCTCAATCTTAGTCAGGCACAGAAAACAAGTATGCTGTTGTGAAACAGGAGAAAGATGTGAACGATTCGTCATAGACCGTGTAGAACAATTTTCCATCGCGATATAAATCAACGTAATTGATTGTCTCAGGATACAAACTGGCCAACCACATCCAATCATCCCCCCTAACTTCTTGGATCATATTTGATATAAGTATTCCGTGTATTCCCAGTCATAATCCCGTGAATTCCCCCACGCATCGCCCTGATAAAACTGCCCAACAATCTCATCATGTTTTTGCGTTAACTTTCTTAAGTTCTCTGGCACACGCAAAGCATCTTGGGTTTCAACTTGCCACACATTCAATCTATCCCTCAAACCAGCCAGTACATCAACAAACTCAGGATTTTCAGACAAGTCTATCCATTCCCACGGGTCATCTGCCAAATCGAAGAGCTCAAATTCTGGAGGATTCTCATACCGCCCATAGGCTTTCCGAACAACCTCATCGGCACGAGTTATTTCATCCGCGTTGGCTCCTGGTGCCCACCGTTGTTCAGGCCCCGAATATCCAACTGCTCCAGGGTTCGAGCGATCTTGAAGCATGTTCCATATCAACTTAAATCGAGAATCTCTCACGGATCTTTGGGGGAAATAGCTCGCGGGGCCTCCCGCACACCATTCAGCAAAGAGATGTTCCCGAGCCGCTTTTTTTCCGCTAAGCAAAGATAGTGCGGATAATCCCGGCAATCCATCTGGAACCGGTTCACCAATAGCCTCTAATACTGTGGGCAAAATATCAATATGAGACATCAACTCAGGCCGCACCTGTTCAGATGCAATCCATCCGGGCCAACGCATCATGAGCGGCACACGTAACCCCCCTTCATAAATCGACGTTTTGCCGCGCGAAAACTGTGCACCATGATCCGTAGTGAAAATCACCAATGTATTTTCAGCTTTGCCGAGTGTCTCTAATTTTTCCAAGACCAATCCCACACATGTATCTAGGCGCAACATACAATTGTAATAGTCAGCGGTATGTTCTCGAATACGTTGCGTATCAATGCCCACTTGAGGCAAAGGCATGACATCGTCAGCCTCCAACGGATGCTCAGGCACGCCAAAATCTTGTTTTATGAACGGTAAGTGTGCATCTGAAAAATTAACCATCAACAAAAATGGTTCGTCTGATGCACCCATAAAATCGTTGGCCATATCCGCGGTTTTAACCACATCTCGATGGGCAAAACTTATTGACTCGCGCGCGTTCCACCACAGATCCAAAGGAAACAGATTTTCGGGATTGATGTGTAACTTGCCCAACATGCCCGTTCGATAACCTGCAGACTTCAGCAGGCTTTGCATGTTAGGGAAATCATCATACAGAGCATATTTATGTGTCGCCAGACCAAATTGTCCATTTTGATGTGGGTACAATCCAGTCAACAAACTGGCACGCCCGGGGCTACATACCGATTGCGTTGTATAACCATTTTCAAATCGCACGCCTTCTTCGGCAAGCTTATCTATGTTCGGTGTCTGAATGTTTTCATCACCATAACAACTCAAATGTTGGCCATTGTCTTCCGACACCATCAACAAGATGTTCGGTCTATTTGCCATCTCACCACCTCCTTAAAAACCCCCACAATTTAACCCTCTGAACAAAAATTGACAGCATAAAAAAACCCGCCTATCATGCAAGCATACTTCAACAATTGACTGTGCCCAACCCTTGGAGGATGTATGCAACTCGGTATCGGATTCCCTCACAAACAGATCACAGATGAAAACCTTTGCTACGCCAAACAGTTGGGCGTCACACACATCGTGGCGCACAACCCACGCCTAGGTGAAAATGGGATATTAGAACGCGACAAGCTCGAATCTCTACGCGACCTGATTCACAAACACAATCTCGAATTTGCAGCCATCGAAAACTTACCCAACGATCACTGGAATGATATTTTACACGCGGGGCCAAAACGCGACGAACAGATCGATAAAGTAGGCCAAACCCTCCAGAATATGGGCGCTGCAGGCATTCCCATTCTCGGTTATTATTTTAGCATAGTCAAAGTCTGGGGGCATTGGCGCAACTACCAAGGTGGCGGGCGCGGTGGCTGTGGTATCAAGAGTTTTGACCTCGAGAGAGTACCCGATACATCAACAATAGAAACAGGGTCTGTCAGCATTGATGAAATGTGGGAGCGCTTGAAATACTATCTCCAACGTATTGTACCAGTAGCCGAGGCCGCTCATGTCAAACTCGCGGCCCACCAAGACGATCCTCCTGCAGAATATTTGCGTGGGGTAGGAAGATTACTGACCAACCACGACAATATGCAACGGCTCATTGATCTTGTACCCAGCCCCAACAATGGACTTGAGTTTTGCCAAGGAACGGTTGCCGAAATGGGTCCTGACAAAGTCGTTGATGCCATTCATCGGTTTGGCAAACAAAACAAGATTTTCTATGTCCACTTTCGCAATGTGCAAGGACAATTTCCCAAATTCGATGAGGTATTCATCGACGAAGGCGACGTTGACATGTTCACCGCGATTCAAGCCTATAAAGACATTGATTTCGATGGCGTCCTCATACCCGATCATTGCCCAATCATAGAAGGCGAGTCCAGTTATCGACACCGCGGCATGGCCTTTTCACTTGGATACATGCGTGCATTGTTGCAATTTGCACAACGATAAGAAATCTATTAATACATAAAAAAAGAGGCCACACGTTCGAACGTGTGACCTCTTTTTTTTATTGCATAATACTGTGTTAAAATGTCAATCCCAAGTCTACAGATAAACTATTTCGTTTGTTAAAATTAAAAAAGTTGTCATTCGACTTGTTGCTTTCAAAATCATAGACAAAACGAGCTTGAACCCTGTTTCGCAACGGTGTTTCAAATGCAACCGAAAGGTAAGGGTTTTTGTCTTTACGCAACTCATCTGCAAATAGCGGTTCTCCACGCCAAGCTAGGGTTGTAAGGGTTTGATAACTCCTGACATCAAAACCCCCAGCAATAACCAATTTCCTGCTGTTGGACAATTGTTGGGTCAATTTAGCAGACCACACTTGTCCATTATAATCATATCGGTTGTTCAACATATCAATGTCTTGATCCAATAGATTTTCACCAAAAACATTGGCGTGGGTATTCAATCGTCGTTCATAACGCATATTCAAACTTGTATTTTGAGCCAAAGGTTGGCTTATTTCCAGCCCCAACACAAGTTGACCTTCAGAATCTGCATGATGTTTGAAACCATAACCAACCTCACCACGCACCAACGTTTGCGTTGAAAACAACTTACTCGCTTGGGCAAAAGCACTGTGATCAGAGTAATTCCGAGCATCCATTCGCCAATAATTCCGCAACTGTACCGTATATCCCGTATGCAACATCACCCGCGCGGGTAAATACATACGAAATGCCACGTAATTCTTCCACTCAGCATTGTCATAAACTTCATACCCCGACCTATCCAAACGCACAGAAGCAAAACTTCCCACATCCAAACGCTTGCCATGAGCAAGTTGACGGACGTAGGATGCTCCAAAACCATTTAAAGCGAAAGAACGACTGCCAACCTCGGCAAACATATACCCAGTTCCCGAATAATAGAACTGGGTATATGAACGCGCTGAACGGAATCCCCACCCAACAGAACCCTTGAGTTGGGTAATGTAATCACCTTGACTATCAGAATCACGTAGTATATTGTTATTATAAGAGGTTGACAGATTTAAACCTTTGCTCATACCCGCCGAAACTGGCATTCCTAACAAAGCAATTAAGACACAGACTCCGCCAACTTGTTTGGACATTTTGCGCAACATAGTGCCGCCTCCCGTCTCTGTGCCTATATACATAGCCACCAAAGACGCACACACGCATTCAAAAAAACACAACTCGGTTCTTACTTAAACACTTCAGAAGAAGATTCGTTCCCACTGAAGGACCCGGTACCCCAAGCAAGGTAAGGTATCTTTGTGGTAGTGATAGTGATAGTGATAGTGATAGTTATTAAGATTTATAATATATATTAATTTTTTTTTTTTAAAATAAATAATTACAGATAAACATGATCTGCTTTCCGTCTAATTCATGAACATAATCATTCACAATATTACTATTTATTTTTTGATTTGTTGTTTTATAAAAATCATGAAGCTTAAATAAATGAGGTTTTAATGAATAATTTATATCCTTCAATTCTAACTCTTTTTTTATGAAATGTTTTACATAACAATCATATAAATGATTCTTAATTAAATAATATTTTCTCTGATATTCTGTAAATTGATGACTATCCTCTGGAAAATAAACTAAATATTCCTTTAATAGATGTTTTTTTCGTAGTTCACTATAATTCAAAAACTTATCATTATGATTCATTTTTAATGAAGTAACATACTTATAATTTGGATTAATCCATTTATATCTTACACCATCTTTGTAAAAAGTTAATCCTTTAATCCCATAATGTAAATTAATATTATAATCATTGTAATGCAATTTTGGTATTTTTTCAATATGATATAATTCATCTAAATCAACCCGTTCCATTGTATCTAGATTATATTGTTGAACGAAAATTATCTTATTTTCCCAAAGAGGTGAAACAATACGATTCTTACTATGCTGTAATACAAATGAATAACAACAATTCTTTTTAAGATCTTTATTATATTGAATATCATTTGAAACTTCATGAAACATATCCAAAAAAGATAACTTACCATCCCATGAATTCTTACATCCAATATTTGATCGACTTGATATATCCCATTTTTCATCATGATAAAACATATTAATCATTGTCCCATCAACCAACACATCATAAGTTCCCTCTTTATTAATATTATTGATATCAATAATATCAGAAGATTTTGAAGGTGGAATACATAATAATTTGTCTGTTTTTAA
>JABIFK010000136.1 GCA_018650745.1 Candidatus Latescibacterota bacterium
TACCCATTCCGTGGGTAGATTTTACGCAGTATACGGGATATTTTTTACCGGCAACACCCATTGGCTTTACGATGCACCTTGGGCCCATTTTTGCAGGACTCCTGGCTCCGTTTTGGGCCATTATGGGTGCGTTTATTGGGGTCGTGGTGCATACCATTGCCAGCCCCATTTTGCATAGTTATGGATTTATGCCACACTGGTTTATTGGCATGGACACCATTCAAACGCATTTTGTGACAGGCATTGACTTTTGGATGAGCTTTGGCATTGGTATTACGTTTGCCATCACAATTATTGGATTTTACCAGGTTTGGACGGGGGTTCGTTCTGCAAACGTTGAAAAGGCTGGGGAACGAACGTGGAAAACGCCACCTGGGCGAGGTGATTTCAGAATTTGGATTTGTGTTGTTTTGTTCTGTTTGGCCAGTTTGTATACCATTGTCTTGTCTAAGATCTTATTTCCCGATTTGGTGACCACCACGTTGTTGATATTCTTCTTTATCTTTGCATTTGTTTATACTCCTTTGATTTCATTTGTCAATGCACGCTTAGATGGGATGGTCGGGCAGAACCTGAACATTCCCTATATCAAAGAAGCGACGATCTTTTTAAGTGGATTTAAAGGCATTGAAATTTGGTTTGTTGACTTTGGTTTAGACAATTACGGCGCAGCAGCTGAGCGGTTTAGGCAAATTGAACTTACAGGTACAAAGTTTACCAGCATATTAAGGGCAGAACTGTTTATGGTGCCTTTGGTATTTATGACCAGCTTTATGTATTGGTCATATATTTGGAAGTTGGCGCCGATTCCTTCAGACGCATATCCTTATGTGCAATTGATGTGGCCGTTGCGTGCTCTGCAACGCAGTGTATGGATTACGAGTACTATGGGCAGCGAAGTGGCGCCCGGAGCACAAGAAGATACTATTGAGTGGCAGCCGACAAATTTATCGGATAATTCTTGGTGGTATTGGCGTGTTCGTGCTTTCCCTGCCGTTGATAAAGGATTACCACCCGATCAACGACGGTACGGACCATGGTCAAAGGTTGCTTATTTTTATACAAACTTTACAGAGGGTATTCCGCCGCCACATCCTCCTGCCGAATTGGATAGAGGGCCGCCAGATATTTCCGATGCGTTGGCCAATAACTTGCCTTCTGCACCCGAGGTACTCACTGCCTATGATGGTGCGCATCAGGTGGCACCGGTGCCTGAGTTATTGATTACCAAAGCAATTGATCCTTCAAATCGTGAATTGGACTATCAATTCGAAATAGATCAGGTTGCTTCATTTGATGGTGCATTTTTGCAATCGTCCGATGATAAACCTATTCTATTTGAGGCGTTGAAACCAAAGATTATTGGTGCTGGTTTTGTGGTGGGCATTGTCTCATTTATTGGTTTGTCAATTTTTGGATTGCCTATTCTTTTGATTTTTGGGTATGTGCGCAGTTTGACAAGCATTCCCCATGTGCTCATAACAGAAATTATTGGCGCTTTGCTGGCGCGCTATTATTTTTGGAATCGATTTGGCAAACAACAATGGCGCATTTATGCCGCCGTGCTGATGGTGGGTTTTTCGGTAGGTATGGCACTGGTGGGTATGGCTTCTGTGTCGATTGCTATGATTCAGAAGTCTGTATCGGTATTGTTGTTTTAAGCTGCGAACCAGCGAATAGCCGAAACTCTGAACCTCTTTATTCACCTATTCGTTTCATGATTTCTTAGGAGGCGGCCGTGATAGCCGATTTGCTCAAGCAAGTCCCACTTTTCGCCAATTTAACTGAGGCGGAGTACGGCATGCTGGCGGAGGTGATGACGGTTCGCAAATTTCCCAAAGACTGCATGGTGATTTGGGCAGAAGATGAAGGAGATGGTTTTTTTATCATCCAGTCGGGCGAGGTGAAAGTAACGGTTAATGCGTCTGATGGACGTGAGGTGATTCTTTCATCGTTGGGGCCAAGTGATTTTTTTGGCGATATGTCGCTTTTAGATGGACAGCCTCGTTCTGCCAATGTGGTGACATTGTTGCCCACAGAGGCATTGGTTTTGAGGCGTGTTGATTTTTTGCGTGCATTGCAACGGCATCCAAGTATTGCTGTGCATTTGATGGTGGCTTTGGCGGCCCGATTGCGTAAAGCCGACCATCAAACGGCCAATTTGGCATTGTTGGGCATTGCAGACCGTATTTGTCATGTTTTGATGGAAATTGCTGAAGAGGATGGTGTTCAAACGGAAGAAGGCGTTGTGATTCGTAGGCGTCCGACCCATCAAATGATTGCAAGTATGTCTGGGACTGCTCGCGAGACGGTTACACGTGTGCTGAAGCAGTTGAGTGATGATGGGTATATAAGGTCTGAAGGTCGCGAGTTGGTCATTGTTAAACAA
>JABIFK010000727.1 GCA_018650745.1 Candidatus Latescibacterota bacterium
AAACTGGATCTGGCATATCATCGGGGTTATATCGACTTGCATAAGGTTCAGGTGTATCCCAAGGTTCGTGTGGTCCCCCAAAACTCACCCAGCAAAACCATGGTTGATCACGTTCGTAGTTTTGCAAATAGGTTTTGGCCTGTTGACCAACATACACATCAGCATAGTCTTCCAGATCGAGCGTAGAAGGTCTGACCACATAAGGCTTGTTGGAAAATCGTTCGTCAAAATCCTCTTGATAACCTGTCCACTTCCCCTTCTGTTGCCACCTTTCAGTCATATGAGACATACACCGCGCACTGGCACGTGGCCCACCAATCTCATTCACGTCGTCCAAACCATAAGCATGCATCAAATGTTCACGATCTCTCAAATCACCGCCATGTGGATGCAAATGAGTTTTACCAAAAAGACTGGTTCGATATCCCGCATTGCGCACGGCTTGCATCCAAGTATTGGCATTGGGCGAAAGCGTATGTCCCATATTTTGCCACACACCCGTATTATGAGGATACAAACCCGTTGCCAAACTTAAACGCGCCGGAATACACACGGGTGAGTTGGTTACACAATTTGAAAAGCGAACGCCATCAGCGGCAATGCGATCCATATTGGGCGTATCGACCCATCCACCACTGCATCCCATCGCATCCCAGCGCTGTTGATCGGTCATGATCAACAGCAAATTTGGTTTCTCCATACCTCACCCCCTTTTTCTTTTGTTGAATCACCAACAGAATTTGCATAGACTCCGACTATTCAGAATCACGTGGGTTATTTTGTTCTTGAAGCAATATAATAATACGATCCAGTCTCTTTTGAAAACCATACATAAATGCAAAAACCATAGACCACAGACCGACAATAAATACACTGCCTACTGTTATCAAAACCAAAATATCAAACCGAGTCATTTCGGGCATTTCCACCTCCACAATCATAGATAAAACTTGCACTGGGGAACCCATTCCCCCATTCTTTCGTTTAAATAAGATGCCGTCCGTAGGTGCACATTGACACTTCTCAAGGATATTCCATGCGATTTCTCATTTTAATACTTGCCATACCTTGCCTCATCATATCCTGCGGCAGCGAGACCAATGGACCTGAGCCAGAACAATCGGCTCGTCTTTTGAGTGCCGATCCGGTTCAGTTTTCAACAACGGATGGTTTCCTCATTCGCGGCACATTTTTTCATAATAAAGAAGATCCAAGCGCCAAACCTGTCGTGATCCTCCTTCACACATTTGGCAGCTCTCATCTTGACTGGTTTGATTTTGCTCCAGACTTGGTAGACAACCGTGGTTTTGTTGTGCTCGCTATAGATTTGCGGGGGCATGGCGCCAGTACACTCCAAAATGGGGTTAATTTTCCGATTCAAAATTTCACCGTTGCCGACCTAAACAATATGCCCTTAGACATTGAAGCATCTATTACATATCTCAAGACCAGACCCCAAGCAGACGTATCACGTCTCGGTATTGTAGGCGTAGACATTGGCGCCAACCTGGCATTTATTGGTGCAGGTACACTTCCCGACGTAAAAACAGCCGTTTCTATTTCCCCTCAGTACCGAGAAAATCAAGCCCAAGGCGTTCTCATTGGTACCAATCTACCTAATTTCCAGCCCAGCAGTGTCTTATACATCGCCTCGTTTGGAGATGGCTATACATATACCTCCTCCGAAACCTTGTCAACATTAACACAAGGCGCTACCCAAGTGGTGGGCTTACAGGGTTTGGCCCACGGCATGGACATCCTGTTGTCTAACGAAGCCTGGGTTACAGTCATGGATTGGCTTACTCAAAATCTATAAATCACGAAGAACCCGAATGAGGATCTCTATATGCGTTGGATGATCTACACCAGCATCGCCTTGTTAGGCATCTGCCTCAACACGATCATACTCACAGATGTGTTGGCGCAACGGGGTGGCGGAGGACGAGGTGGCGGAGGACGAGGTGGTGGTGGACAAGGAGGGGGTCCAAGAGGTCTGGGCGATCTTCAGAGTTCTGGCCGCCAAAGCCCATTTGCAGACCTTCCTTGGGATGCCCAAAAACTCTTAGAAGCCAACCGCCCAACCCTACAAAAAATCCCGAGACCCTTGCAAGGTTTTATCATCGCCAGTGTCAAAAACTGGGACCATCTCTTCCCAATTCGAAAACAACAATTCGAACTCTTCTTTGAAAAAGCCAAAAGAGCAGAGCGCAAAGAACTGATTGAAGCCTTCCGAGAGGCTATGCCATCAGAACTTCGCAATCGCCCCAACAATCGCGGGCAACGACAGAGTGGACCAGAAATACAAGGCGAACGTCCTAGGCAGGGCAGAGGCCAACGCCAAGGCGGTGGGCAAAGACAAGGCAGAGGCCAAAATGCAACTGTTAGCCTAACTGGCCAAGAGCTGACAAACATTGATAGAGCTTTTCAAGAGTATGTTTTGCCCGACCAAGACACCACCCCGGGCATCGTGCTCATTTGTCTAACTGGCGACAAAAAGCGCAAAGCATTTGACGAAACCCTCACGCAACAAGGCACATTTTTTACACAAATAACCATGCCTGCAGAAATAGATGATGCATTGGCCACACTGCAAACGGGACATCCGAGTGCACAAAAGGGCAAGACACTCAGGGCACCTTCTCTTGCAGAATATGTCAACCACACACTGAGCGACAAAACGCACCACAGAACCCTCACATTTTTTCAAACGCCTAATCCACCACCCCTCGTGAGCAAAACCAAAGGCTATGGCAAAAAATATGGCCCACTCAGTCTCAAACTGGACAGACTATCAGACACTGCCAAAAAGATAGAGCAGGAACTTAGTAAAGCGGCTCAACAAGGTAAATCGGATCGTTATATCGAACTCATGATCAAGCCCAAGTTGACACCCGAAGCCCTTAAAATCGGAAAAATCATCAAAGCCCCCCCCCTACAATACCTTACCCTACAAACGCTGAAGGACGACCCACTCAGCCGCCAACTCGGCTCAGCATTCATTCAAGCTGTCACGAATCGAGCGCTTATCGAGGGCATTCCCGATATCCTCATCTCTCAATTTGACAAAGATGACAACACACCATCTTTCCTTGCAGAACTGGTACGCGCACAGCAACTGTGGCAGAATTGGTTCGGTTGCGAGCGCCACACATTCAAGGGGCTGTGATCGCAGATATCTCAACGAAACCATAATTTAGACCCTTACAGCCCGCCCGGACAGCACGGACGAAACTTCCTTAAAACACAAGCGCAGGGCATTGGCCCCATTTTCTCCCGACAGTGCGGCATTAACCTTGCCAGATCGGACGGAATCAACTGCTGCCTGAATTTCGCGGGTAAATGCCACAACAGGATCCGCTGCGCCCAACCGAGGCTTTCGGGCCTTGCCATCGGAAGTCAGCAATGTCACTGGCATAGTTAAAGCCGGCTTGCCTGCCAAAGTTGCAAATTCGAAAGCCACAGTGGCGTCTTCCAGATACACCTCAAAACCGTGCGAAAATGCCCGTCCTCTTTGAGAAATTGCCCCTGAAGCACAGGTAATACACAAATTGGGCTGATTGGCAAAGCGATAGCTCGTGGTCAAATACTCAGCATACTGCTCATCCACCAAACGCCCATCTGCTCGCACGTGATCTGGCTTGCCAAACAGCAACAGAATGTAGTGGGTGTCGTGGATATGCAAATCGACACCCGGTCCCCCGCTTCGAGCCATATTTGAGAGACTTGCAGACCAATTTGGCGCCGAAATGATGCGTTTAAAATGAGCAGCCTTGACTGCCCCATATTCTTTTGAGTCGATGACATCTTTGAGATAAGCAAACTCAGGGAAAAAAGGGAGAACATGTGCAACCATGAGCAATTGCCCGGTTTCTTGGGAAACACGCACCATGCGATCAGCATCTTTTAAACTCAACGCAATGGGTTTTTCCACCAACACATGTTTGCCTGCCCGCATCGCCCGTATAGCAATATCACAGTGCTGATCGGTTGGCAAACAGAGATCTACCAAATCTATTTTGGGGTCTGCAAGCAGATCATCAACGTCTTCATATGTTTGAATCCCCCCGAGGTCTTCTTTGCCTCCTGGTTCGCCAAAGTTCCCCCCAATTCCACGCCAATCCCCACTGCGTTTCTTTTTGTCTCGCGTGCAGAGGGCAACCACTTTCCCGCCCCGCACTTTTTTGATGCCTCGATAATGAGTCATCCCCATAAACCCCAACCCGACAATACCAATTGAAACCATCTTGTCCTCCTGTTGTTGTTCCGACATTTTGAAACACCAATATAGGGCGTGTTTATATGCACTGCAAGCGGATCTAACCCGTATCATGCCTACGTGACGTTTTGAGCTTTACATGAGCGTGCTGCGCTTATGGTAACACCAACGTCAAAACCTTTAGGCCCTAAAAAACACATACTTGTACAACTATATCTTGCGTAGGTACAGAATTTGCCTATTTTACTTTTTAAATCACCTATTCACAGCTTGATGCACAAATGAGGTTATCAAATGAAGAAGCTCATATTATCGATGTTCTCTGTTTGTTTCATAATAGGTTCTGCGCAAGCCACCACTGCCCCAGAGTTTAACTTAACAGCTCCAGATGGCAAACGTGTGCAGCTCTCAAAGCTACTCAAAGAAGGTCCTGTTTTACTCGATTTTTGGGCAACTTGGTGCAAGCCGTGCATAAAAGGAATGCCAAAGTTAGAGGAGATTCATAAAAAGTATAAAGATCGCGGACTCACCATTGTTGGCATTAACGAAGACGGTCCAAGGGGCCAAAACCGCATTCGACCCTTTTTGAGAGGCAGGAAGATCTCATTTCAGATCGCCATCGACAGTGATGGGGGTGTCATGAAACGCATGCAGGTGCGGGCACTTCCAACGACCATCTTGATTGCCCAAGATGGTGAAATTGTGTTGCGCCAAGCCGGCTTGTCGGACCCCGCGCCCCTCATCGAAGCAATTGAAATGCTCTTGCCCAAAAAGGAGTCCAAAGATGAAAGTGAGTAAAATGCTGCTCATGATTGGCCTCTTTTGGGCGACACCCATCTCGGCACAAATCACCGTAAACACCCTAACAGAAATGCAACGCGGTGAAGTGCCCAGCTCAGATACACCAGCCATCTCAACAGCCTATAACCAAGTCAATATTGACTATACCCAAAAAGGGTTCCAAGTAGGTTTACGAGCTGAAGTTTACAACACGTGGGGCGCAGACAGGGAAGTTTATGAAATCACGCAAAAATACGCGCGTTGGAGCCACAAAGGATTTCGACTTGAAGTAGGCAACTACAACGCGATTCTGGGCCGAGGTCTCACCTTACGCGCATTTGAATTGCCCGGGGTCATTTTAGAAAGCCAACTCTATCGACTCAGATACGCTCCCACCCAAGACATGGAGGGGGCTTACGCATCTTGGACAGGCCAATACCTAGAAGCAAAAGCCCTCATTGGCCAACCTGCCGTTGGTGACATTCCACCCGGTGCAACCACAGGAAACCCGCCTAGAGATATTGCTCGAAGGGAAAACTGGATATCAGGTGGTGAGTTGGCCGTTCGACCGATCTATGCTGTGCGCCTAGGTGGAACTGCCATTCATATAAACCCTGAGGACCCAAATGAAGACCCCAATGGCGCATGGTCTGGATTTGCAGACTTAGACCTATCCCCTCTATTAGGCACTACAGGGTTGTATGGTAGTTTTTATGGAGAATATGCCAAACGTGCCAGTGGCCCCGATGGACATGCATTGTATTTGTCCGGAAATCTCGGAGGATCGAGGCTCGGTCTCAGTGTTGAATATAAAGATTACGAGGATATGGCCTTGCGGTTTAACGACCCACCCTCCCTAATTCGAGAACACACAGCCTTCTTGCTCAACCGAGCAACACATGTCTTGCTGACGGTCAATGAAAAAGGGTATCAAACGGAAGCCACTTATTCTCAACCCGACCTAGGAACGTTCACTGCAAATGTGACCTACGCAGAAAATGCCTTGGGTCCCACGATTACAACCATTTTTAAAGAACGCCATCTCGCCTTCGACCTTGAAAAGTTTACGGATTTTTCACTTGGCGTCTTTTTTAATTGGGGCCGAGACGATTTGGAGGGCATAAACAAAAGACGCATTGCTGGATTCATTGCTGAAAAAACGTCATTATCGGGTCACACTTTCGGCGTTGACGTACAGCACCAACGCGCCTCTCGCCCTTTTGGTGACCCCATGAATTTTAACGACACATACGGTCTGCTTTCATGGCAACATCCCAAGGGGTTTGGTGCTGCACTCATTGTAGATCACACCTCCGACCCATTTGAGGTCGATCGCCCCGAAACCTTTGATATCGAAACGGGAAGACGGACCTTTTGGTCTCTCAATCTCAATGCGCGAATCAGCACACATTACGATGCCGCACTTTTCGCAGGTGAACGCCGAGGTGGCACGGCCTGTACATCTGGCACATGCTATCAAGTATTGCCCTTCAAAGGTGTCGAAATGCGCATCAACACTTATTTTTAGTAGCCCGCTATCGTATCCAAGGCCGACTGTGGACACAGTCGGCCTTTTTTGTTTGTTTTCTTTGTTCGCGAACTTGTGATATACTTAAGGAAACTTATCGCTCTATAATTGCGTCTAACCAACCGAAAACGATGCCAGACCTTAGCAAAGACATCAAAGCATACACTCAGCAAAATGGGTTAATTGCACCCCACTCAGTGGTTCTCGTTGCCGTGTCGGGAGGGGCAGACTCTATAAGCTTGTTGCATATTTTGGACGGCATCAAAGCAGAATGGCCTTTTGCGCTCCACATTGCCCACTTAAATCACCAGTTAAGACCTAACGCACAACAAGATGCAGAATTTGTTGCTGATATAGCGCATAAGCTCAAAGTCCCCGTTACCATAGACACGAGCGATATTTTAGAACGTGCAAAAACTGAAAAACGATCTATTGAAGATGCGGCACGACAATCCCGCAGAGCGTTTTTGAGGCATACAGCAGAAAACATTGGTGCTTCTCGTGTCGCTCTCGGACACACACAAAGTGACCAAGTCGAAACAATTCTGTTCCGACTTTTGCGTGGTACAAGTACAACAGGCCTAGCGGGTATACGCCCCATCACAGATAATTTTTGGATTCGCCCATTGCTTGAAACAACCAGACTTCAAGTTGAATCCTACACAAAGCATCACCAACTGAGCTATTGTACTGACGAAACCAACAAAGACACTCGTTTTGCAAGAAACAAAATTCGGCATCAATTATTGCCCCATCTCAAAGCCCATTTTGCCCCTCAAATAGAAGGGGCACTCACCCGGCTCGGACGTATTGCAAAAGACGAGGACGCCTACCTCGAAAACCTTAGTAGAAAAGCACTCCAAAAGGCAACATTATACAGTGCTAACCGAAAAATAATTCTTGATGTTAAGCGGATTTTCGGTTATCATATATCACTTCAGCGCAGACTTATAAAAAAGGCATTATTTGGGCTTGATATCGGTGAAAATGCAGTTACATTTGAAGTAATCGACAGACTTCAAAACTGCCTCAACCAAACCCAAGCTCATGTTGAAATTTCGGGAGATGTGTCTGCACTTCGCACGCAGGGTCTTTTCATTCTTTCACGACCATGCCCGCCATTCAATGTGCCTATTCACTTATCGGGAAAAACTTCCTTTCCCATCCAAAACGCCCAAATCATAGCAAAACAATACGCTTCAACACAGGCACCGTTGATCATACCTGGTGACGCTTATACAGTCTTATTCGATGCCGAACAAATGCCAAAGTCATTACATATTCGTCAAATGAGGTCGGGAGACCGATTCTGTCCCTTTGGTATTGACGGCACACAAAAAGTGAGTAAGCTTCTTAGGAACCTAAAGATCCCCAGAAATCTTCGCGGTGAAATACCCGTGTTGGTAGGCGACAACCAAATTCTTTGGGTGCTTGGTTTACGTCGTTCAACCTTTGCACCCGTTACATCCAAGACAAAGCAAATCCTGCAACTGATCTTTGAGGGCGGATGGCAACGCATGATAACCCATCCCGAAATGAGGTAAAAATGGCAGATCCCAAAGACAGGGACCAAGAAGAAGTTGAGCCCACATCCCCCCCTCACGAGCAAGAACAAACTCCCCCCGAACAAAACAAAAAGAACAACGAGCCAAAGAGGCCATTGTTCACAGTGACCGGTCGAGATGATAATAGCCGGCGAAAAAATGGCGACGGAGATGGCAAACGTCCGTGGCAACGTATATCTAAGACTCTGGCTTTTTGGGTCTTCTTTGTATTGGTGGCAATCTTTGCGTCGAAGTTCTTTGGCAGTGATCCGTCTACCGATGTCACGCTCAGTTACAAAGAATACAAAGGTCTCTTAGAAACCCAAAAAATTCAAAGCGCTGTCATTATAGACAATGAGTTTCACGGCACATTGGTGACCGAAGAAATCACACCACCAGGGTCCGGTCCTCAGCGTACTTACAAAGACTTTGTGGTCAACCTCGGTGTTATAGATTCAGAAGCACGTGAGGAATGGCTTAACAATGGCGTTGATTTTCGTTTTGAAAGCAAACCCTTTAATTGGTTGAATGTTTTCTTTAACTTCTTGCCATGGTTACTCTTTGTTGGACTTTGGCTGTTCATTCTTCGGCAAATGCAGGGCGGGCCCAAAGGCGCATTTAGCTTTGGCAAAAGCAAAGCCAAACTGGTGTCTGAAGATACGACCAAAATCACGTTTAAAGATGTAGCCGGTGCCGAAGAAGCAAAACAAGAGCTACAAGAAATCATTGAATTTTTAAAGGACCCTCGAAAGTTTCAACGTTTGGGTGGCCGTATTCCCAAAGGCGTGTTATTGATTGGCCCTCCAGGCACAGGCAAAACACATATGGCACGGGCTGTTTCTGGTGAGGCAGATGTCCCATTCTTTAGCATGAGTGGTTCTGATTTTGTCGAAATGTTTGTTGGTGTTGGCGCATCGAGAGTACGTGACCTTTTTGAACAAGGCAAAAGCCAC
>JABIFK010000568.1 GCA_018650745.1 Candidatus Latescibacterota bacterium
TGGCTCAAAGACAAAGACACCGGCCTCATGGACGAACCCGCCATCACCTATGCCCAACGTCCCGGCTGGCATCACATCGCCACCAACACAATGCCCCCCACAAATGTCCAAACCAAAACATTCTACCTCAGTGCCCAAACACCCGAACAAAGCGTGCCCGAAGATCCCAGCACCACGTTCGAAATCTTGCGCCCACAGCCTATTCGATCTCTCACGAACACGGCACCCGAACAACCCAGCATTCATTCCAACATCACAAACCGTCCGCTCAATCCCGATTACACACTCAAAGACGCACTCAACGACGACATGGCTGGCGTGCCCGAAGCCTTGGCCAAAGAAGTCATCAGCTTTGCAAGCACCCCATTTGAAACGCCAACTGAAATGATCGGATCACCTGTCGCGAAACTTTTTGTGATGCCGAATCGTCCACAGATACAAGTTGTGGTCGATCTCTACGACGTCTCACCCGATGGCGAACGCACCCTAATCACCCGCGGGCAGTTTGGCACCCGCACCGCACAACCCGGTCAGCACCTTACGATAAACATTGAAACACGAACCATCGGTTACCTCATTGCAGCAGGCCATCACCTGCTCTTAGACGTCAGCAACTACGACACAACCTACGCATTCCCATATTTTGAACCGTCTGTCGCACGATTGTATCACGACAATCAATTTTCATCTGCCATTGAAATTCCAATAAAAAAATAACGTTTCTCCCTTTTATATAAAAAGGGCTGACCACCTTACAGACACTTTTGTTTATATTTATTTCACTCATTTTAAAACAAAACCAGATGAACCGTTGATCACAGATGTAAGAGAAAGGTAACACATGAAATATTCGCAACTCATGACACAAACCCTCCGAGAAGTGCCTTCTGATGCAGAAGCAATCAGTCACCGATGGGCCTTGCGTGCTGGGCTCATTCGTCCACTCGCCGCAGGTATCTTCAGCTTCTTGCCGCTCGGTTTGCGCGTCAAACAAAAAATAGAAAATATTCTGCGCGAAGAAATGGCCCAAGCCAACAGTCATGAAATTTCAATGCCCGTTGTGCAACCCGCCGAAATCTGGCAAGAGACGGGACGTTGGAATGAAATCGGCAATGAAATGATGCGCATGAAAGACCGAGGCGACCGCGACATGTGCTTGGCAATGACCCACGAAGAAGCCGTCACCGACCTCGCACGGCACCTCATCCAAAGCTATCGCCAACTGCCCTTGAGCGTTTACCAAATTCAAACCAAATTCCGCGACGAACCCCGCAGCCGCGCCGGTCTCATTCGCGTACGTGAATTCACAATGAAAGACGGCTACAGTTTTCACGTCGATCAAGAAAGCTTAGACGAATATTATCCTAAAATGTACGAAGCCTACGAACGCGCTTTCAAACGCACCGGTTTGGGCGGTTCAACCATTGCCGTCGAAAGCGACACCGGCATGATGGGTGGCACCGAAGCACATGAGTTTATGTACTTAAACGACGGCGGTGAAGACACGCTACTCATCTGCGAAAAATGCGACTACCGCGCGAACCGCCAGGTAGCCACCTACACCCGCGAAACCATCGGAGCCGAAGACGCCAAACCCATTGAAGAAGTGGCCACGCCCAATTGCAAAACCATTGAAGAAGTAGCCGCCTTCTTAAACGTGCCTGCAACCCAAACCGCAAAAGCCGTATTTTTTGTGGGCCTCACCGGTGGCGAAGAAAAATTCATCTTTGCCGTCGTACGCGGCGATCACGAACTCAACGAAACCAAACTCGGCAACGCCGTCAACGCCCAAGAGCTGCGTCCCGCCACCGACGACGAAATTCGCGCCGCAGGTGCCGAACCCGGTTATGCCTCACCCATTGGTGTGCAAAACGCCACCATCATCATTGACAACGCCATCGCCCAAGGCACCAACTTTGTCTCCGGTGCCAACAAAGAAGGCTATCACAACCTCAACGTCAATACCGGACGCGATTTTGAAGCCGACATCATCACCGACCTCGTTGCTGTAGCAGAAGGCATGCCCTGCCCCAATTGTGCAACCAACTTGGGCAGCACACGCGGCATTGAAGTGGGCAACATTTTCAAACTGGGCACCAACTACAGCAAAGGCATGAACGCCACCGTCTTAGACGAAAACGGCAAAGCCCAACTCATGATTATGGGAAGTTACGGCATTGGTGTCGGTCGCCTGCTCGCCTGCATCATTGAAGAACACCACGATGACAACGGCATCATCTGGCCCATCTCTGTGGCCCCCTTCCAAGTCGAAATCGTCGTTCTCACAGGCAAAAAACCCGCCGGTGAATTGGAAGCCGCCGAAAAGCTCTACGAAGCATTACAAGCCGCCGGCATTGACGTGCTCTTAGACGAACGCGACGAACGCCCCGGTGTCAAATTCAACGACGCCGATCTCATCGGCATTCCCATTCGCCTCACTGTAGGTGCACGCGGTTTGGCCAACGGGCAAATCGAAATGAAATTGCGCCACGAATCAGATCGTTCAGACGTCGCTTTAGATGGTGCAATTGCACGTGTTCAAGATGAAGTTGCAAAATTGATAAACGGATTAAAATAACTCACGAAGTAGAATAAGTCGTGTGTTTTGAAATCAACACATTGCACACAAATCCTTCTTCCCCCTTTTTTAAAGGGGAAAACAAGGGGGATTCATCAGCCTTCCAATGATTTTCTAGTGGGGCTGATACATCCAATTGTTCTTGCTTTCTGATTTATGAACTTTACTGAGAAGGATAAAAAATGTCTACCGAAGACAAGCTTCAAGGATTAGGGCTCACCTTACCCACACCGCCACAACCAGCAGGAGCTTATGTACGCGCAAAAAAAACCGGCAACTTAATCTTCGTTGCCGGGCAATTGCCACTGGTCGCTGGTGATTTAAAGTATATTGGCCGAATAGGAGATGATTTAAGCATCGAAGACGGATACGAAGCCGCAAAAATCTGCGCGCTCAACGTCCTCAGCATCTTAGACGCCGAAGCCGGGTCCTTAGACAACATTACACAATTGGTCCGCGTAGAAGGCTTTGTCTGCTCTGCCGATGGGTTCACAGACCAACCCAAAGTCATCAACGGTGCATCCGATTTTTTCAGTCAAGTCTTAGGTGAAGCAGGCAGTCACGCACGCTTGGCCATTGGTGTTAAAGAATTGCCCTTGGGCGCATCCGTCGAACTCTCGGCCATTGCAGAAATCCGCTAAAATATAATCGCCGCCTGAATGCGCTGTTGCACTTCTTCCTCATACGCTCTAAAATGCTTGTCGTAAATATCCTGTCTCAAAATCGCCACCACCTTATAAGACAAAGACCGAAAACGTCCGCCCGGAATATACATCCGACATTCCGCGTCTGCTCGATCCCACAAACGCCTGTCTTTGGGTGCAAGATAACTCAATATTTTTTGGCTGCCATCTTCTTCGCGCGCAAAAATAACGATCAAATGGGGTGCGTGTCGGCTGTCATCGTGCCCCACACTCACCGCTTGTGATCCCGTTGTATCAAACCAACGCGGCTGATCTCCCCGATTAATACTGATGCTGCCACCCAATTCAACCATGGCCCGCGCAGGTGCAATCACATCACTTTGCATATTACAAAGCGCAACCATATACGTTTGATAAAGCCCACCTTCACTCAACATTGCCAAATCGGTAATGGCATCGTGCCGCGAAACAGGCTTACGTGATTGGGTACGCGAAATAAACACTTCTGCAATGGCCACCGGAATCACTTTGCACAAATCTGCATCTGTAAAAATTTTAGACGAATAATTCTGCTTCTTAAATTTATCATCAACTTGCACATCTTCACGGGTCTTAAAAAACTCACGCTGAAAAGCAATCACATCACCCGCGTCAGACAACCCAAAAATGCGCAACACACCTTCATTAGCCGCCAACTCTTGGATGTCTGAATGAAACAACACCAAATCAATCAACGATTGCGACACCGATTCGATCTGCGGCGTTTGGGCCACAATCAAAGCCCCTCTGATCTCATGGTTCTCAGTACGACCATTTTGCCAAAGCCCCGCATCGTGCATAAACCCACCCAAAAAGATCTCTACCAACTCACGCTTAAATAGGGTCTGCTTTTTTTCTTTCAAAATCTTATCCGTCACGGGCCCGTCAGGTTTTTCGCCAAGTTGTTCAAAAATGGCTTCCTGCGACATCTTCGAAAAGTATTCATCCTCACCCATCATCGCCACCAACTCAGTGGCAAAACAAGCCACCTTGAGGGCGTGTTTGAGACTCACCACATTGATCTCGTGTTGCGTAATCAAATCCATGATCAACGTGTTGCCCTGTTCAATATATTCTTCGATTGCCTTTTCTGTATTTTTGCGAAACCGTTTCAAGGCCGCACCAAAAACAGACAACGCTTGTTTCACTTCAGGCCGTGTTAAGTCTTGTGATTTCATGGATGCACCAGCAAGCACGCCATGAACGTGTTCAGCATGTTTCGACACCCGCTTGGCCGAACGCGTTACCCGTTGTGTGGCCCTTCGCGCACGTTCTTCATCATTGTCACGTTCGGCATCCTGCACAATATCGGCAGGCAACGACCCTTTTTCTCGAAATGATTTGAACTTTTCATCGTCGCCATTTTCGTACACAATCACAGAAATCGACGCATCCAAACTGCGCTTGCGCCGTGCAACAAACTGCAACGCACCGGGTGTCAGGTGAGAATTATACGTAATCATCTCACCACCACCTGGAGCATGATGCGATTCGGCAATGCGGATGTCTAAGCCCAACTTTTGCTTTTCATTCTTTACCAGCAATTCGTGAGCTTGGCGTATCGTCAGTTTGCGAACGTTCATAAGGCAGTTCCACGTTGATAAACCACATCGGTTACATGAAGTACGGGTTGCTCACGCAAAGCAATGATACGCTTGTCATGCACGGCATTGCCCTGTGGATCGTTAACAATTTGAACGGTTGGGCGCAAAGGATGTCCTTCGTTTGACTCGACAACCTGCCCAACTGCGCCCGAATTGAGACGCACCAAACTGCCAACCGGAAATGTAGACAACTTACTAATCAAAACACGCAGCATCGCAGGCGCAAATTTTGTCCGATTATTGCGCGTAATTTCTTGCACAGCCTGAAAAGGCAAAAAACCCGGCCGTTCGGGGCGTGCACGTGTCAGGCCCGCATACGTATCGGCCAAACCAATGATTTTGGCATAAGGCAATATATCATCTCCCGCAAGGCCTTCAGGATAGCCCGACCCATCTTCGCGTTCGTGTTCCTGATACACCACATCGGCCATCCAGTTGTATCCAATTCCAAGTGACTTTAAAACCGACTTGGCACGCTTAGGGTGCTTGTGTAATAAATCACGATCTTTTTGACTTAACTCGCCTTTGGTAAAAAAGTCGGGCGGCAAATAGGCCATCCCCACATCGTGAAGCAAAGCAGCCACACCCAATTCCAGCAATTGATCGGGTGTATATCTAAAACCCACACCAATTTTAAGGGCATAAATACACACATTCACCGAGTGCAAAATAACGCTGGCCGAAAAACCATAATCTTCACCATTTTCGGGTGTTTGAAGGGCCCAGCGATACAATTCATCTGTGGCACCTGAGCTACTCACAATATGATGCACCAATTCAAATGCCGGTTCAACTTCCAAACGCTTCACCGTCTGTTGCGCACTCATAAAGCCTTCTATATAAGTATATAAATGCGCATAAATCGTTTCAATATCCAACGCATTCAAAACTTCAGGCTCTGGCACATAAACGGGTTTGACATCCGAAGCAAGTTGCTCAACATCAGGTTTTTTTACAACCGCATCTTGGAATTTTATTTCAAATTCTTCCAAATACTTGCTAATATTTTCACACTCTCGCATACACGTGCGTACCAAACGATTTACAGGCCCAGGATACCCACGCCCCTGTTTCCGACACGTATCCGCTTGGTCCCGAATCGCATCTGATGCTTCGTGCAGCGTTTCAAGTTGATCAATGATGTTGCGATATTGTTTTTCATAATACTGTACTTTATCTTGCAAAGCCTCTACTTCGTCCTGACGCGAAGTGATCACGCGTTCGAGGCTGCGCTGGTGGGCTTTTTGTTCTTCTATCAATTTGGCATTTTGACGCTTCAGTTCGGCATGTTCAAGTGCATTCACAACGGCCTGTAACAATTCCAGCATTTCAAACGGCTTTTCGATATAATCATAAACACCCAACCGAAGCGCCTCAATGGCCGATTCTGTTGAGGCATAACCCGTCATCAAAATCACCGCTACACTGGGGTGGTTTTCCTGAACATGTCGCAAAAGCTCCATGCCCGACATACCCGGCATCCGGATATCTGTTACCAAAAGATCGTAAATATGCTCTTGCAACAAGGCGATGGCTTCTTGTCCATCCGTTGCCGTATCAACGGTTGTACCCTGATCTTGCAAAAAATCGGCAAGGCCCTGAACCAAAATATCTTCGTCGTCCACCAGCAAAATACGACTGTTTTTAAGTGCACTTTTAATCATTAAATTTCACAAACCGAGGTTCTAAAAACACCCAAACCCCACATTTACGCCCAATATGAAAGTCAAAAATGACAATGTCTACCAAAAAGCAAATAGATAAAGCACGAATCATACCACCGGCCTCTTTTTAACATAGCATTTTCGTAATTATATGTAAAGCCAGTATTTAAAGATGTTGATGAACATCACATAATGCGTATTTTAAACCCAAAATGGTTAAAATGATCCATTCGGTGGTAGTTTTCACACGCTTATTACCTTACCATAATACTGCCTGATGTTCTATTTTTTAATTTTGCCTTTTTAATTTTCAATTTTGCCTTTCTACCAAGGAGTTCCACAATGACTATGGAAGAAGCACTCTTTGAATTGGGTGTACGCGATGATACACTAACCAAAGACGAAAAATCATTTTTAGACCAAAATGGCTATTTGCCCCTGCCCGGCATCCTCTCACCCGATCAGGTGGCAACCTTACGCGCCCGATATGATGAACGGGTCAAAAAAGAGGGAGAAGACGCGGGCAAAGAAGTACATCAAGAAGAAGGCACCCATCGTTTGGCCGATTTGGTCAACAAAGGCGAAATGTTTGAAGTCTGTTTCACACATCCCCGCGTCTTGGCAGCCATGAAACACGTTTTGGGGGCCAATTTTAAAATATCGTCCCTCAATGGGCGTGCCGCCTTACCAGGCCAAGGTTTACAAGGCATACACGCCGACTGGGCCAATGCCGTTGAACCCGGCGATTATTTTGTGTGCAATTCCATTTGGCTTTTAAGCGACTTTTCACCCGAAAACGGTGCCACCCGTGTCGTCCCCGGCTCCCACAGAGGCCGCCAACACCCCCGAGACGTCTTAGAAGACCCTAAAGCCCCCGTACCCAATGAACTTATCATAACCGAAAAAGCGGGCACTGTGGTCATCTTCAACGCCCACACCTGGCACGGTGGCACCCTCAACAGCACCAACAAACCTCGGTACGGCCTTCACGGTTATTACTGTCGCCGAGACCAAAAACAACAATTGGTACAAAAAGACTACATTCAGCCCCAAACATACAACCGCTTAAGCCAAGCTGCCCGAATGATTTTAGATGTTTAAAGTAACATATCCCATCACGCCCTTGATTTTGACGTCCCTTTTACCTTTTTACTTTTGCCTTTCGCCCTACCCTAAGGACCCAACATGCCAAACCCAAAGCACCCAAACATCGTCATCTTTTTCGTAGATGATATGGGCTACGGAGACGTCTCATGCCTCAACCCCAACGGCAAAATCCCCACGCCCAATTTTGATCGCCTCTCCCAAGAAGGCATGGTATTCACCGATGCCCATTCAACATCCGCAGTCTGTTCCCCCTCCCGGTATGGCCTACTCACTGGGCGTTACAATTGGCGCACCAGCCTCCAATCTGGCATTGTAAAACTCTATGGCGATCCTCTCATTGATCAAGACCGCGTCACAGTACCGTCTTTCCTCAAAAAGCACGGCTACCACACCGGTTGCATTGGCAAATGGCATCTGGGCATGGGATGGGATTTTGAGGTCACCAAAGACTTCATTCCCGATGGCGACAAATACAATGCCAAAAACTACCCCAGCAACCACCACGCAACAGAAGCACAAAAAGCCCTTTGGCAAGAAGCCTTCTCCAAACCCACCACCGGCGGCCCCACAACCCGAGGCTTCGATTATTACTTTGGTGTCGACGTACCCAATTGGCCCCCCTACTGCTTTATCGAAAATGACCGCACAGTCGGCACCCCTTCCGAATTCTTGCCCGCACGCTTGCTCGGCAACAACCAAGCCAGCACACCCGGCCCCGCAATGCCCTATTGGCACTTTGAACAACTGCTGCCCACCTGGGCAGAAAAAGCAGACACCTACATCACCGAACGTGCCACAAACGATGAACCTTTTTTCCTCTACCTCCCCATGACATCTCCCCACACACCCCTATCCGTCAACACCCCCTGGATCGGAAAAAGCGGCCTCAACAACCTCTATGCCGACCTCGTCATGGAAACAGACGACATCTTCGGGCAAGTTCTCACATCTCTCGAAGAAAACGGCCTCACAGACAACACCCTCGTCATCTTCACCTCAGACAACGGCTGTGCCCACTACATCGGCACAGACATGATGGAAGCCCAAGGCCACTATCCCAGCGCAAACTATAGGGGTTACAAATCCGACGCCTGGGACGGTGGCCACCGCATGCCCTGCATCGCCCGCTGGCCAGGCACCATCGAACCCGGCAGCACATCCAACCAACTCGTCTGTTTATCAGACCTCTTAGCCACATGCGCAGACATTGTCAACGCAACCCTTCCCGATGCAGCCGGTGAAGACAGCATCAGCTGGCTCCCTCTCTTCCAAGGCACAGAAAACCCCATCCGATCCCACGTCATCCATCACTCCATCCAAGGCAAATTCGCCATCCGCGACAACCACTGGAAACTCGTCCTTAGCCCCGGCTCCGGCGGCTGGTCAAAAAACGACGCCCAAGCCGCCCAAGAAGGCCTCCCCCTCGTCCAACTCTACAACCTATCCACAGACCCCGAAGAACAACACAACCTCCACAACCAACACCCCCAAAAAGTCCGAGAAATGATCACTCTCCTCGAAAAATTAATCGCCGACGGCAGAAGCACCCCCGGCAAGCCCCAACAAAACGATGCTCCCATAGACATCTGGAAATTCGACACCATGCCCGCAGCAGACCCAAAAGCATTGGATGATTATTAAAAGAAGTCACATTTTTTATGGAGAAACTACCGAACCTGCCGATCATGAAGAGTGTGGGGGCATTTACCCACATCCTTAAAGCGTGCCAAA
>JABIFK010000706.1 GCA_018650745.1 Candidatus Latescibacterota bacterium
AATCCCACCGTGGGAGGCCGTTTCAGCAAATGTGGTTTGGAATATTGCAAATACACCAGCCGCCCAAGTTTCGATGTTGGGCAAAATTACAGGCTTGGCATTTGCGCCCGTTGCAGCCTGTTCTACATTTGGCGTCACTCTCAAACTTGCAATGGACACCATTCAAAGAGGTGAAGCCAAGCTTGTTGTAATAGGAGCCACCGATCCACCACCCCAGCCGTTACTCGTAGGTGCCTTCTACAAAGCCCGTGTTGCATCAGGCAACGGTCAAGTGTCTAAACCCTTGGCAGAATTACGTGGCACCCATGTCTCGGGTGGTTCTGTGGTTTGGATTGTGGGCGATTACGATTACATGAAAGAAAAAGGGTACAAACCCTTGGGGCTTGAGCCTTTAGCAGTAGGAGTCAGCTCAGATGCCGATCACATCATCACGCCCTCCAAAGACGGTCCCCAAGCAGCCATTCAACAAGCTTTGGATCTGGCGGGCATTAGCCCAAATGACGTTGCACTTTGGGATATGCATGCAACAGCCACACCAGGTGATTATTCCGAAATAGAAACCCTCCATGAGGCGATTTCACAAAACGTTTTGGTCACCGCACGAAAAGGTACGTTTGGACATGGCATGAGTGCGGGCGGTGGTTGGGAACTAACCGCACAATACTTGGGATATGAAGAAGGCATTGTATTTCCAACAACACTCAGGAAAGACGAACTCAACGCAGAAATCGAACACAAACATCAAAACTTCGTCTTCGACACAACGTGCCAAACACCAGATGGAATCGCTGGAAAAATATCTACAGGCGTCGGCGGCATCAATGCCTGCGTTATTGCGCGCCCTTGGTAAACCACAAAACCAAATATAAAAAAGGCCTGATTCTAAAGAATCAGGCCTTTTTTATAGTGTGTATTTCCGTGATCTAAACGTCCACGTCTTCCACCACCTCACCCGCCAATATACGTTCACCCTTCTCTCTATACCGCAATTTATCCGCCGGATCAACGGTGCGCCAAATCAGAAACTGTTTGCGCAGGGCATTGACAAAACTTTGGTTCACACGTTGCCACGATGCCGAATCACCGCTGAGTCGTTCGATGAATAGATTCAGTGTAAAAATATCGTATTCTTCCATCTGGCGCGCTTCAAAATGAATTGTCTGACTCACACCCAAATCAAAGGGTGCCAACCACGCCGTGGTATCAATCGTATAGGCCTGTCCCGCCTCAGTCTGCATCGAATCAAACGTAGCACCTTCGGTGAAAAAGTTGCCCATGTCTTCTGATTCATGTGCCTTAAAAAAATCGACCAAATACACTGACAAACCAAACACATCGCGGCCACTGACTGTAAATGGAAACTCAAACGTCCAATGATCACCTTCAGGAGGCGGCATTTTCCATCGCCTTGTTACATCGGGCACCGCCATAAGAGAGGCTTGGCGCGCCGGATAAAGCGCAGACAATATTACGACCACCATGACCAAAGCAGATGAGATCACAGTTGAAAGTGCCGAATAATTCAATGTAAAGCCTTCTAACCAGCCCCCCCAGAGCAAAACCTTGGCGACACCTTGTCCCATTAAATAACCCGACACCGTACCCAACACAGCATACACACAAGCTTCGGCAATGAACAAAAATGAAATGTGTACCGGCGCCAATCCCACAGCCGAATAAACCCCAATTTCACGAAAGCGTTCATACACCATCCACACATCCCAGGGTATCTCTGCCCCTAGAGGCATCCCCTGGTAAAACCACGAAATCGCATCGTTATCATTATTGGGTACCAACCATGTGGGCATGTGCGGATGCAAATATTCTGCCCAGTTGTTTTCATCGGTTGCTTTAAAATAGGGCCCTGCAATATATCCAATCATATACCCCGTTACACCCGACACCGGCAACATAGCCCCGGCCAAAGCCATGGCCAAAATCACATGCCACTCTTCGGGCCGCAACAAAAATTGCGCCTTCTTGCCCAACATCGCAAACCCAAACAACAGCACCATAAACGGCATCAGCATCCCCATCGGCACATGACCAATGGCCATACGCGATGCATGCAAATGATACCGCACATACGTCCCCACAAAACCCAACACCAGTACCAATACCAACCCAATCACAACAGATCGTACCGTAATCGCTTGTGGTTCTGCTTCCGTTTCTAACATCTCGTTTTCTTGAATTGCCAAATCTAACCTTTCATATGTACCCGATGCCCCTGCTCGGGAAACCATATCACATCTAACAGGGTTGAAAAAACCACGCCCAATACATAACCCACCAACAAACCAATAAACAGCGGTTGAGATTTGCGATAAACCGAGGGGCCACCTATTTTCATCACCACCAATTTCAACAACCACGTTAAGAAAATGGTAAAACTGATGTGACGCAACAAATGTGTACCTGACACCGCCAAACCCACCGGATGCAGGGGCCACCACACAAAACGGTGCCGCAAAAATATCAAGGCTGTCATAATGCCACCGCCAATTAAAAAGAATGCCAACTCCGCTGGTTCTTTCATAAAGAAGGGGGGCCTATCGGGATACTTTTTTAAAATCTCAACCGCATGTTTATAATGCCGCGCAGATGCCGACGGAATTTCAAACGCCCCAAACGTATAAGCGCCTTCTAAATAACCCAAGCGAATGGTGATATACACACTGAACACAAAGCTCACCACAATGGCCAACGCAACGGCACCCATTAAATTGCGTCTTTGTTTGGCCGGTATCCCTTCTGCAATACGCCCAATATGGGTCATTGCGGGCAGCATACGCCCCGTCCATCCTCCCACACCAAGTGCAGCAAATCGCTCAGCCACATGGGTTACTGCCGAAATATTCCCATTGCCAAAAAATGGCAAAATCAACGTCCATGGCCCTGCGGGAATACCAATATAAGGCAACCCTGTATCGGCCAAGATTTTGGCCAAACCCACATAACAAAAAATAAACATCACCAACAAACACAGTGCCGGAATCGGATCAAAATTCATCTGCATCATCCAGACAAACAAAAAACCCAACCCCAAAACAATCCCAATCAGCGCCCCCCGGTAAGACAACAACTCGCCCGAATCCTCAATCGTATCATCTTGACCCGTTGCTTTTAAAAACACGTCTCTCAAATGACGCCGAGCCACCCAAAACATAGACGCCACCATTACCACGAACCCGCCATACATCTGCCACTTGTAAACACCCCGTGGTTCATAGGGTGAAATCGCTTTATACCCCAACTTATTGAGCCAACCCCCTTCGAGAACAAACAGCAAATCAAAAAACCACAGACTGAACAAAATTTCCAAACTCGCAAAATAAGAGAAAAACAATGTAAAAATACCCAAGTATCCACGAATAGGTGGAAACTGCCGATCAATCCACACCCAGCGTCCTCGGTAAATTGGAAACTGTGGGAACCCCGGAAAAAAATAACTGATACAATTCCACGCAATCGCACCAAACGCAAGGGTGAAACCAACCCAAAACAACCGATTCCGTGTGAAAGCAGGTAACCACCCGTTTCCATCACCAGGGTTTGCTACCATCTCCACCAAAGGTGTCACCACCGGAAACAACAACCGCTCGTTTTCTGCCCACTGTTTGCGAAAGATCACCGCCACACACGACATCACCGTGAACCCTGCCATCACCGCCATAAACCACCAAAACAACGGCACCATCCACACATCCCACGGAATATCAGCCCCCACAGGCATGCCCTGATAAAACCATGTAATCGAATCATTTGTATTTTCGGGCACCAACCACTTGGGCATGTGCGGGTGAATAAACTTCTCCCAGCCATTGCCATCGGTCACAGCAAAATACGGTGCAGAGATATACCCAATCATATATCCCGTAATACCCGTTACGGGCAACATCGCGCCCGCCAAACCCATGGCCAAGATCACATGCCATTCGCCCGGTTTCAGCACAAACTGTGTCAGTCTGCCAATAATAGCAAAACCGAACAACATCACCATAAACGGCATCAACATACCCATCGGCACATGGCTGATAGACACACGAGAGCCGTGGATATAATACCGCACATAGGTTGCCGTAATGCCCAATGCAATAACCAGCACCAAACCAATCAGCACCGCGCGCACCGTAATGGCCTGTGGCTCGGGTTGTGGTTCAACAATATCTTGTTCTTGAACGGCCATCTTGATTCATCTCCCAATATCTTATGCCATACAATTTTAACGGTGTAGAATATATAGAAGAATAAACAACTTAGAAAGCAGAAAGCGTCGTTTTACCAATCCTGAACCGAACCGTCCAAAGCCTTCAGATTGGGTTGTTTGCGTGGCTCAAAAGCCGTTTTTGCTGCCGCCTCTTCATCAAATTCGATACCCAAACCGGGACCTTCTAATGGCAGCGCATATCCATCTTTGACAACGGGAAACGGTCCACAAATATTAGAATGCGTCGCATCGCGGTTTGCAAAGGGTGCTTCCATCAAAACCACATTGGCCAAAGCAAGGGATGCGTGCACAGAAGCTGCCGATCCCAATGGTCCCGCATTGTTGTGTGGCACCACATTGACATAATGTGTTTCGGCATTGGCTGCAATTTTTCGCATCTCCGTAATACCGCCACAATGACAAATATCGGGTCGAATGTAATTCACATACCGATTCTCAACCAACTCCCGAAACTCCCATTTGCTGTGATATCGTTCGCCGGCTGCCAAAGGCAAATCAACCTTTTCACGCACCTCTGCCATCACCTGGGGGTTTTCGTGTCGAATGGGATCTTCAATGAAAAATGGTTTATAGGGTTTCACCCGTTCGGCCAACTGAACCACCCACTCCGGATCGTATCGCCCATGACATTCAATCAAAATATCGACCTTATCCCCCACAGCCTCACGAATGGCGGCGGTAAATTCGACCTGTTGATCCACGGCCATTTGATGATCGTGCAAATCTTGGCGATCGTATCCATGGAGTCCGCGAAAACGAATGGCTGTTAACCCGCGTTCGGCACGCAACTTTGCTTGTGCGGCAATATCCTCAGCGGTATCACCCGTCACATGGCCGTAAAGACGCACTTTTTCTCGGGCAAGTCCGCCCAATAATTGATACACAGGTACGCCCAATGCTTTTCCCTTAATGTCCCACAAGGCCATATCGATGCCACTGACTGCGGCACCTGTCACTGCGCCCCCACGAATGAACAAACGGCGGAAGCACATTTGCCACAGATATTCGATGCGCTCGGGATCTTCGCCGATGAGATAGGGTTTGAGGTCTTGCAGCAGGCCATAAGCAGCTTGGGGGAAGAAGTGGATGGTGGATTCGCCGTAGCCGGTAATACCTTCGTCGGTTTCGATTTTGACAAAGACGGCGGGGCTGTTGCCTTCTTTGGTGAGGTAGGTTGTTAGATTGGTGATTTTCATGAGAGGGTATCCTTTTTAAGAGCGAATTTTAGGTGAGTGTTTTGGCAAACCTAAATACAATTTTATTTTTTTATGTTGCCTCCGGCGGCCCACTTTTGTCCACACCCACAAAAGTGGGTCAAAAAGGGTGCCACGGCGTGGAGCTCTTCATAGTGTTCAGTGTTTTTACAAGCGTAGACCACCCTCACCAGCCCGTGCAGTTCCCACCCCACCGTGTATTCCATACACCCTTCCGCACACACCCAGCACACCCCACCAACTGCACAACGGCCCACTCCACTAAGAGTGGTATTCAAGATTTGAAATCTCTCTTTTTAATTTTACCTTTTTACTTTTGCCTTGATTTGACCCTCACCACCAAGAGACAATATCGAAGTCTTATTGCTTAGAATTGATGCAACACAAAATACCACACCCATCAGGCTAAGCGATCACGATTTTCCGCGCCATTCCGTCCAGCTATCCATGTTGCAAAAACACCCACTCTCGTAGGCCACTCTATTTCTTGTGCCTACTGAGGGTATTTGCGGAAAATCAGCCTTCCCGGCACTTGAGGGACGGCCTTTTTTGCTTACTTTTTTTGGCTGTTGAAAAAAAGTAAGTCGCCGAAGGCAAGAAGTTAAAAGATATCGAAGTTTTATTCTTTATGCATATCCCTTTGGTATCCTACTACTACGAAGCATATCCATCAATACATCACGAAGCTCTTTTTTAATCTGTGAATGTTCCTCACTTGTCGAAAGATTTGTCCACTCATGTGGGTCGACATCGTGATCATAAAACTCTTCTTCACCATTTGCACAACGTGTGTATCTGTATTGACCTGAACGCACAGAAAAATGCGGTATTTCTTGCCCATCTCGAATCGCCGTGAGAGCCACAGATGGCCCCGTCCAATCTTGCCCATCTTCTTCCTCAAAAAAAGGCCTCAGACTATGACCATCAAGCTGCATATCCTTTCCCCGGTGTGGTTCTTTGGGAAGGTTGCAAAAGTCAATCAGTGTTGGATACAAATCAATGTGCGAGACAGGTTGTGTGCAGATTTGTCCATTTTGCGAACAACCCGGAACATGAACCAATAAAGGAATACGCGTGGATTCATCCCAGAGGTGCCACTTTTGAATGCAATCTTTTTCACCCACGTGATACCCATTGTCACTGGTGAGCACAACAATCGTATTGTCATCCTGAGAAGTGGCTTCCAATGTATCAAGCAAACGCCCAACTTGATCATCTACAAATGTAATCGTAGCAAGATAAGCTTGAACAAATTCACGCCAAGCTTCTATGCCGCCAGAATCGATCAAAGCTTTAAATTTTTGAAACCCCCAAGCCCACCGATTGCGAAGCGTAGGTGCACAATCGTCCAAGTCATTTTCCAAATAAGGTGGCAATGCCACATCTTCAATAGGATACATATCAAAATACTTTTGGGGCACATAAAGCGGTGTATGGGGTTTGGTCAAACCCACCGCGAGATAAAAGGGGTCGCTGTGTTCCCGCTTCAAAACATCAATGGCCCAATCCACTGAAATCTCATCAGGCAACCGGTCGCGGTCCTCGTCATCCACATATCGAAAAGGCGTTGCGTCTTTGTAATACCATCCTTTCGCACCCGGCTTGCCTGCCACATCACCCGGTTTCCATTCAGGAACATCGCTCAAAGGCCCATAGTTCAAATCGCGGTGCATGTCCCATTCGGGCAAGTGACCTTCCCACTCAATATACTGTCGCGGATGCGGCGTAAATTGGGCGTTGCCTTCTCCCAACCAAGGATGAGGACCGTAGTCTACATCGTATCCATATTCGGTATAAAAATCACCGCCTTGCCCTTCGTGTAACAACTTTCCAGCGCCATAGGCATGGTAACCGTTGTTGCGAAAATGAAGCGGCAGTGGCGTACAATTTTGAAGGGCGGGCACTTTTTGCCACGCAGCAAAATCATAACTGTCGATGGTCTGCGGATACAACCCCGAAAAAAGACATTTTCGAGAAGGCCCGCAAACGGGTACGGCAGCATGGGCATTGGTAAAGTTCACACTCTTTTTTCGAAGCCGATCAATATTTGGGATTTTTACTTGTGGATGATCGACTGGGTGTAAAATCCAATCATTGAGATCATCACAAATAATAAACAAAACATTCATCTGTTTGGGTGGTTCAGGCATCGTTCAACCTTTGTTATCAGTTTTAAGTATCCATCGAGATTTGAATTCAGAGTGTTACACAACAAGAACAATATTGAAAACATTGTTCCATTACTTGGTGTTGTCAAGGAGATTACAGGCTGTTTTCATCAGGCATAAGATTTGCAAAACTTAGTTATGTGAAAATCACACTTGACACTTGACACTTGACACGTAACGGGTTACACTTTGCATGATTCAAAGATAGATTATCATTGAGAGGATAATATGGCCATGCACAATCCCGCACACCCGGGTGAACTTTTGAAAACACTCTGTTTAGAGCCTTTGGATCTCACTGTCACACAGACTGCACAAGCATTGGGTGTGGCACGCAAAACGTTATCGGAACTGATCAATCAAAAATCGGGTATAAGTCCTGAAATGGCAATTTAGATCTTTTACAACGCGCTTTTGAGGATGTGATCCAAGCACAAAAAAAGACCGCAGAGGTTTAAACCTTTGCGGTCTTTTTGTTCTATTCAAACAGCACATACCCCCAGACCCTCACTTCATCAAAAAACACCCAATTATTGGGCATAATTGCCATCTTTCCAATTTTTAGGCACCGATCCTTCTAATTCTGGCAACGGTGTAAGACCAACAGGGCGAATCTCCACGGTGTGGCCTTTTTCATCAACAACCGTGACGGATTGGTGCGTGCGCTCATGACCTACTATATGATGTGCATACCACAAACAGGCTTGAATATCTTCAGGCTCTAACCAATCATACCCTTTCAACAGTGTTTCAGGTGTATCACCAGCAGCCAACATACTCAAAACATGCTCAACGGCTAATCTACGCCCACGAATGATAGGTTTGCCACCAAAAAATTTTGGATTTACCGTAATACGTTCAAGTTGCTTTTTTTCATCCATAGCAAAACCTTTGTCCTAAGTTGAGAAAGCAGATTTGAGACATTTACTTTACTACACCGTCTCTTGTCTCAAAATATACTCACAACACCTTCCGCATTCAAGACGATACGCTCAATCTCACTCAAACGGCACATTCCCCATCAACCGACGCACGGCCCTCAAAAACTTCCTAAAACACGGCGTCACCTCATCTGTTCCCGCACAATGCCCATCCACCGGATACGCATTAT
>JABIFK010000875.1 GCA_018650745.1 Candidatus Latescibacterota bacterium
TGTCGATATGACATTTTTGGGTGATGTGCCAAGTGACATCCGACGCGGCCAAACCATGCAAATCAAACTCGAACTGGACGCCCCATCCGAAGCCCTCTTACTTGCACGCGGTGGTTTCTACCAAACCACAGGCGGCAACTGGGTCTTCGTTGTCGACGAGTCAGGTACCGAAGCCACACGACGCGACGTACGCATTGGCCGACAAAGCCCCGATTATTTTGAAGTACTCGAAGGCCTTGTGCCCGGTGAACGTATTGTCACATCGTCTTATGAAAATTATGAAGAAATCGACAAACTCATTTTAAAACAATAAACCAACCGCCAATCGCCACAGGGAGATTTTTCATGATTAAAACGGTTAACTTACAAAAAGTCTATATCACCGAAGATGTTGAAACCACTGCACTCAACAACGTCAACGTTGAAATTACGGAGGGTGAGTTTGTCGCCATTATGGGGCCATCGGGTTGTGGCAAATCCACATTACTCAACATTCTCGGTCTGCTCGATAATCCAAGCAGTGGCGAATACCATATCAATGGTGAAGAAGTGGCCAAACACAGCGAACGCGAACGAGCCAATACGCGCAAACAAAACATCGGTTTTGTGTTCCAAAGCTTTAACTTGATTGACGAACTCACCGTAGCCGAAAATGTCGAACTGCCACTGCTTTATTTAGGCATTCCCACCGCAGATCGCAAACAACGCGTAGATGAAGCTTTAGAGTATATGGGCATCAAGCACCGTGAGAAACACTTTCCCCAACAACTCTCAGGGGGTCAACAACAACGCGTGGCCGTTGCCCGTGCCGTTATTTCAAACCCCAAAATCATCTTGGCTGATGAGCCCACCGGTAACCTTGACTCTGCACACGGTAATGAAGTGATGGACCTCTTAGTCGAACTCAACAAAAACGGCACCACCATTATTATGGTCACACACTCATCCACCGATGCCAGTTTTGCACACCGTATCATCCATCTCTTCGATGGTCACGTCGTTACCGAAAACATCAAAGAACAATCCTCGCAAGTGTAATTACGTTAAGACAACTGGATAAGTACTTCTGACCCGTTCAAGTCTTTTATCCAGAAACGTATCACCGCCTTTCATCTCCTTTAGGGAACCGAGGGGTGCCTATCCCACAGGATCACAATGCTCAAAAACTATCTCACCATCGCCTTACGCACCCTCATGCGCCACAAAGGTTATTCCTTCATCAACGTATTCGGTCTTGCCATCGGCATCACCTGCTGTGTCCTCATGCTCTTACTCGTACAAGACGAATTGAGCTATGACACACACCACAAAAATGCCAACCAAATTTATCGCTTCACCATGCAAACACAAAACCCTGAAACGGGCGAACTCAGACAACGCCTTTTGGGCCCCTATCGCTTGGCCGAAGCACTCAACACAGATATGCCAAACCTCATTGTCGTGCGTTTTAATCACCGCAATGAAACCCTTCGTTATGGCGAAAAACGCTTTACAGAAAACAGATTCTTCCTCGCCGAACCCAACGTGTTTGATGTGTTCACCTTTCCATTGGTCAAAGGTGACGCCACAACGGCATTGAAAGATCCTTTTTCAGTGGTCATCACCCAAGAAATAGCCCGCAAATATTTTGAGTCCGAAGACCCAATGGGCAAAACATTTGACTTGGGAGATGAACGAACCCTAACCGTTACGGGCGTGTTAGAAGATCGCCCTGAAAACATGCACTTCAAGTTCGATTTTTTAGGCTCCATGAATGCCGCTCCCACATTCTTTAACCGCCTCCAACTCGAAAACTGGGGTGAAGGATCTGTTTATACCTACACAATGTTGCCTCCAAATGTCACGCCAGAATCATTAGACGCACCATTTCTCACCTTTGCTAAAAAACACTTCGGCGAAGAAGTGGTCGAAAAATTCAATGCCAAACTCAAACTCATGCCTCTGACAGACATCCACCTCCACTCGAATGAACGTTCAGAAATAGAAGACAATGGCGACATTACCTACGTCTACGCATTTTCAGCCATCGCCTTTTTTGTTCTCCTCATTGCCTGCATCAACTTTATGAACCTCTCCACCGCCCGATCTGCCAACCGAGCCCGCGAGGTCGGCATGCGCAAAGTGGTAGGCGCCTTTCGTTTTCAATTGATCCGGCAGTTCTTAAGCGAATCCATTTTAATATCCATTCTCGCCATGCTGCTCTCCATCGCCTTAGTCGAGCTCACCCTCCCTTGGTTCAATGCATTCGTCGAAAAAGAACTCTCAGTAAATTATCTTAGCAATCCAACAGTCGTATTAGGTCTACTGGGCATCACTCTCTTTGTTGGTGTGGTTGCAGGCAGTTACCCCGCCCTCTTTCTCTCACACTTTCAACCCATCGCCGTACTCAAAGGCACATTCAAAAACACAGGCAAAGGCGTTGCCTTTCGCAAAATTCTCGTCGCCTTTCAATTTGCCATCTCCATCTTTCTCCTCATCGTAACCGGCGTTATTTATGATCAGCTGACGTATGCCCAACAAATAAAATTGGGCTACGACACAGAACAAGTCGTAACCCTACCCGGTATTCCCGGTGACAACCGCATAGACTTCGAATCCATCAA
>JABIFK010000209.1 GCA_018650745.1 Candidatus Latescibacterota bacterium
AATTTGTTTGATGCCCCGATATCCCAATTCTTCTTGCACTGTAAAGACCACACGAATGTCTCCATGGGGCAACTGGGCTTTGTGCATATAATCGAGCGCGGCAAGAATACTCGTAATGCCTGCTTTGTCATCGGCACCTAAGCTGTTGGCTCCGTTCGTCCGAATTTCACCCGAAGCATGAAAACACGGCGTGACCGGCGCGTTGCCGCCGGGGTAGACACAATCCATGTGTGCCGTGAACATCAGATTAACGGTTTGTGTGTCTCTGGCAGGTTTTTGTGCGATAATATTGCCATAGGGATCTTGTTCAATGTCTTCAAAGCCTATGGTCTTGAGTTTTTGAATGAGATATTTTGCAACGGATTGTTCGCGTTGTGATGGGCTGTGCAATTTGACAAGGTCGAGGAAGGTGTTGAGAAGATTGTGCGGATCTGTCCAGCAGGGAACGTGTGAGAAGCGCTTTTCAAAAGCCAGTTGAGAAATGGTGTGGTTTTGTGATGTTGCTGGGTGAAGTCTTGCGAGCCGTTCTACGCCCGGACCTTTTAACTTGCCTTCGGCTGCAAGCATGCGTAGTTCTTCAGGCGAGTAGGAGCGAATGGTTTGGTCGGGAGATGGCATAGGGCAATAGAAAATTAAAAATTAAAAATGGGAGGCATGTATGGGGTTTTTTCATTTTAATTGTTTTGACGGATCCACATGAGCTGGGTTTAGTGCAGGATGGTTGGTGATGAATTTGCCATGTGGTGGTAATTGAGTCACGCCTGTCGGCACGAATCGGACTTGTTCGACTTTCCCGGTTTGATAATGACTGATGCCAAAGACCAATGGGGGCGGTGCGCCATTTGTAAAGCTTAGGGCTTCGAGGGTTGCATATAAGACGCCGTAAACGTCGTCATCGAGTTGGCCACGGGCCTCTTTGGCTTGCGTAAATATTTCTGAGACAAAATGACGCACTGGGCCTTTGAGATTTTGAAATTTTTCGAGCAACTCTTTTTTATCTTGTTCTGTCAGGCTGCCCATTTGCGCTTTGGCCATTTTATGTTGGCTTTTTGCAAGGGGGCGTTGTTGTTTTTTAGATGGCATGTAAACCTCTATATTGTGGCTTCTGTCTGCGTGATATATTGGAAAATATGGCTTTATGCTGATGTGATGTCAAGTTTCCATTTGACGCTTGCTCCATTGTGAGATATTATCTGGGCGACATATATACTGTTCTTTGGATGCAGTTTGATGACAATGGTAACATCAGCATATTTGGAGTGCACCTATGATAGTGGATGTTGAAGAGCTCCGATCTTTGTGTCAGGAGATTTTGGTTGAACGCAATATGACAGATTCTGATGCGCATATTGTGACAGATGTTTTGATTGAGGCCGAGTTAAGAGGGCGTGCAACACACGGCGTGATTCGTATGCCTGCTATTGCAGATCGGGTGACGTCTAGTGCGCGTAAGCATATGTTATTGGCCAAAGATGGGCCTGCTAGTGCGTCGGTTGATGGGCAAGAAAATTTGGGGTATTTGGTTGCGCATCGGTGCGCGCGATCGGTGATTGGTAAAGCTGATCAAACGGGTATTGGCGTTGTGAGTGGGTTCAATACGGGGCATTGTGGTATGTTGGGATATTATGCGTCTATGATTGCCGATGCGGGTTTGGTTGGGCTTGTGATGTGTAATACCAGCCCACGTGTTGTACCTTGGGGTGGTATAGAACCCGTACTTGGGACCAATCCGATAGCCGCTGGGTTTCCGGCACCGAATGGGCAGGTCTTGATTGATTTATCTGCTGCGGCTATAACGACGGGCGAAATTTTAGTGGCATTAAAAGATGGTGAGGAGATTCCCGAGGGGCGAGCGTTAGGCCCCGATGGTAAGATGACTACGGACCCCGATGTGGCGCGCAAAGGAGCTGTTTTGCCCGTTGGGGAGCATAAAGGGTATGCGTTGGGAATGATGGTTCAGTTGTTTTCTGGTGTTCTGACTGGGGCGGCTCCTGTGCCAAAACCGGGGCAAAATTACGGCATTTTTATGGTGGCGCTTTCGCCGGCTTTGTTTACAGAAGAAGAAGACTTTGTAAGTGGTGTGGGAGAAGTTGTGAAACGGATTAAGACGTCTTTGCACGCCGATGGCGTGGAAGAAATTTTGGTGCCAGGTGAACGTGCGTTTCGTGAACGCGAAATGCGGTTGCAATCTGGCATTGGTGTGGATGATGATTTGATGGCCGTATTGAGGAGGTGGGTTGCATGAAGAAGCTGGTTTTGTTTGATATTGATGGTACGATTATGAATACAGATGGGGGCGGTGCGAGTTCCTGTCAAATGGCATTGGAGACGGTCTTTGGTAAAAAAGTGCCGTTGGATAATTATTCAATGAGTGGCAAGACTGATACACAGATCGTGTTGGACTTGATGGACCGTGTGGGTGTTTCAAGAGACGAGACGACGCGTAAGTTGGACGAGATTAATGTGTTGTATATCGATCATTTGTCAAAGGAAGTAGATACTTGGGACCCAGAGCTTTGTCCTGGCATTGTTGACGTGTTGGATGCCTTGATCGCGCGAGACGATTTGGTGCTTGGGCTTTTGACGGGAAATATTGTGCGCGGTGCAGAAGTGAAACTGAATCGTGTTGGGCTTTGGCATTATTTTAAAACTGGTGCTTTTGGTGATCGAGCGCCCGAGCGTAAGATGCTGCCCGATATTGCGCAAAAGATCGCTCAGGAATTGACGGGAAAACTTTTTGAGGGCAAGGATATTGTGATTATTGGCGACACACCCAATGATGTGTTATGTGGGCAACATTTAGGTGTGAAAGCGGTTGCGGTGGCAACGGGTGGGTATGATAGGGAATCGTTGCGCGCGTATAATCCTGATTTTTTGTTTGAGGATTTGAGCCATACCGATGAGGCTGTCGAAGCGATTATGGCTTGAGGTCAAGATAACCTTGCAATATTGCTTGACAGGTTTCATTGGCTTGGCTACTTTTTCTGTCCCACAAGGGTAGAGGCGCGTGCTATGATCAGTACACAACACTGGAGGCGAATCCAATGTGTTGATGGAAAGGGATGGCACGCCGAAGTTTTGGTTTGCTTCGCCGCAAATTAAAGCTGGTTTGGTGGATAAGATCTGTCAAACTGTCACGAGATGTGTTTTCGTGGAGGGCGCTCTTGTCGCGAGATTTTTTGCTGAATACAGCGTCTGGCGATGTCCCTTAAATTGCTAGCGCTTTTTTTATGTGCAAAAAGAAAGAAGAAGGAAGACTGGGGACTAGAGATTTTTAGCTGTTTAGATGTGCCTCTTCTGTCTGATATCATTTTTCTTCTTCTTTTAATTCATCAGGAGGTTTTCATGTTGCAAGGGTGTCATACCGCACTCATTACACCGTTTAACGCCGACCGTTCTCTCAATCAAGAAGGTGTAGAAAAGTTGGTGGCCTATCAGATTGCTGAGGGTATTAATGGCATTTTGGCCTGTGGCACAACGGCCGAAAGCCCAACACTGAGCAGTGATGAGCAAAGTTTGATTACACGCATCGCTTGTGGTCAGGCCAAAGAACAATGTCGTGCCATTGCGGGCGCAGGAAGCAATTCGACAGCCAAGACATTGAAGGCCGCTGAGTATGCCGCTCAGGTTGGCGCCGATTCGATATTGTTGGTGGATCCCTATTACAATGGACCGAGTTCTTTAGAGATTCGAAAAGAGTATGTAGAACCCGTTGCCAAAGCATTCCCCGAATTGGATATGATTCCTTATGTGATCCCTGGGCGGTCGGGTACGAAGCTGTTGCCCGAAGATTTGGGCATCTTATTTAGTGAATATAAGAATGTGAGCACGGTGAAAGAAGCCACGGGTGATTTGGACAATATGGCGCGAACACGTGAATGTTGTGGTGATGATTTTTCGATTATGTCGGGAGATGACGACAAGACATTTGATATGATGACCGATGCACGCATTAACGCTGCGGGTGTGATTTCGGTGATGTCCAATGTGGTGCCGGGTGCCTTAACACAATTTGTTCAGGCATTGCGCGATGGTGACCAAGCTGCGGCTGGAAAATTACGAGATGCGTTAAAGCCTTTGTTTGGCATGGTGGGTGTTGTGA
>JABIFK010000665.1 GCA_018650745.1 Candidatus Latescibacterota bacterium
GTCTGGGCGACCTGGGCCTGTGGTGGTGGATGTGCCTAAGGATGTGCAGTTGCAAATGGCAACGTTTGATGCATTGCCTGACATGCGTGTTCAAAAAAGGGGTGTCAAAATTGATGAAGGCATTTTGGGCGAGATGATTGAGATGATTGAAAAAGCCAAACGGCCTCTGTTTTTTGTGGGTGGTGGGATTGTATCTTCGGGGGCATCGGATTTGGTTTGCAAGGTTGCTGAGCGGGCGCATTTGCCAACGGTTTCAACGCTGATGGGGTTGGGTGCGCTGCCGTGTGATCATCCTTTGTTTTTGGGCATGTTGGGCATGCACGGTGCATTGTATACGAATATGGCGCTTGAATTATGTGATTTGATTTTTGCGGTGGGCGTACGATTTGACGATCGAGCAACGGGTAAGGTGGCGCAGTTTTGCCCAAATGCAAAGGTTATTCATATTGATATTGATGAGAGTGAGTTGGGTAAGATCAAGCAGCCTGTGTTGGCGTTGGAGGCAGATGCAAAACAGGCGTTACAGATGCTTCATGATCGGTTGCCACGTATTGCACGGCCCGATTGGGTTGCGAAAGTGCATCGTTTGAAATTGGATTATCCACTTGCCATACCTGGGAGTGATGATGTGTTTCAACCGTATGGGGTGATTGCACATGTTGCCCAGGCATTGGATGATACTGCGATTGTGACGACTGATGTGGGACAACATCAGATGTGGGTGGCACAGGCGTTTCCATTTCGGAGGGCGGGACAATTGTTGACGTCTGGTGGGTTGGGTACGATGGGGTTTGGGGTGCCGGCTGCAATGGGTGCGGCGTTGGCCAAACCCGGTCGGACGGTGGTGTGTTTTAGTGGGGATGGGAGTTTTTTGATGAATGTGCAAGAGTTGGCGACGCTTGCTGAGGAGAATTTGGATGTGAAGATTGTGGTGATGAACAATGGGTATTTGGGGATGGTGCGGCAGCAGCAAACGTTGTTTTATGAGGGGCGTGAGGAAGGGTCGTTGTTTCAGGCACAGCCAAACCCTGCACATATTGCGCGTGCATTTGGGGTGCCTGCGTGTGATTTGGGGGCGGTGGATGATCCGGTGGGGATGTTACATGAAATGTTGAATGCACCAGGGCCGTGTGTGATTAATGCGCCGATTGGTGAAGATGAGATGGTGTTTCCGATGGTGCCGCCGGGTGCTGCAAATAAAGATATGATTGTGGAGGTGAACTGTGAGCGTGCTTGAGTTGACGGACAAACGGACAGTTTTGGAATTGACGGTTGCGAATCATCCGGGGGTGATGTCGCATGTGTGTGGGTTGTTTGCGCGGCGGGCGTATAATGTAGAGGGAATTTTGTGTATGCCTATTGGGAATGGAGATTGTAGTCGGATTTGGTTGATGGTGAATGAGATGGGGCGGTTGGAGCAGATGATTAAACATTTGGAGAAGTTGGAAGATGTTTTTGAGGTGGGGCGGCATGGGGCGGGTCATGAGGTGTTTGAGCGGTTGGAGGGTTTTTTTAATGAATAGGGAGAGAGAAAAATGAGTGGTTTTTTTTAGTTTGCTGAATTTTAAAGGCTGTTTTTTTACTTTTAGTTGCCTTCGGCGACCTACTTTTGTAACGACACAAAAGTAGGCAAAAAGTCGTCCCTCAAGTGCCGGGAAGGCTGATTTTCCGCAAATACCCGTGGAGGGTGCAAAAGATAAAGTGGCCTGCAAACTTGGAGGTGTTACAAAGTATATTGCTGGATGGAATGGTGCGGAAAATCAAAAGCGCAAGTGTACTTGATCTTTGGGTGGTTTGGAAGTGTAAATATGAGATAAACTGCTGGATGACGTGGTGCTAAAAATCATGATCGTTTGGGGGATTGTTTTGGCTTAATGTGAAATTTGATGATTACTCATATCGCAGGGCATCAATGGGGTTGGTGAGGGCGGCTTTGATGGCTTGGGTGCTGACGGTGAGGAGGGCAATGGTGAAAGTGATAATGCCGCTCACAACAAAGATTAGGATGCCTATTTCTATTCGGTAGATGAAGCTGTTTAGCCATTCTTGCATAGCCCAATAGGCAAGTGGAAATGCGATGAGATTGGCTATCATGACGAGGATGATGAATTCGCGCGAGAGCAGAAGTACGATATTGGGTACGGTGGCACCGAGGGTTTTGCGAATGCCTATTTCTTTTGTACGCACTTCGGCGGTGAAGGAGGCCAGGCCAAAAAGACCCAAGCTGGCGACGATAATGGCCAACCCTGAAAAGATGTTGATCAGGGCGCCCATGCGTTGTTCAGATTGGTAATAGTCGTTGAGTTGTTCATCGAGAAAGCGATATTCGAAAGCTTTTTCGGGTATGTGGCGTTTCCATACTTGGCCAATGTACGCGATGGTTTCTTCGGTGTTTTGGCCTTTGACTTTGAGGGATAGGACGTTGAATTTGGGTTGCCACATGGCCATTGCAACGGGTTGAATTTCTTCGTGGAGAGAGCGGTTGTGAAAGTCTTTTACTATGCCAACGATTCGTCCATTGGAACCATGAACTTCAGGATTCCACTCGAACTTTTTACCCAATGGCTCTTTCCATCCGAGTCGTTTGACTGCCGTTTCATTGAGGAGGAATGCTTGGGTTGAGTCGGTGGCAATGTTGAGCGAGAAGTTACGCCCCGCAATGAGTTCAATGTCATAGGTGTCGAGAAAAGATTCATCGACACCTAAGACGCGCATTTTCCATTCTTCATTGGCTTTGCCTTCGGGAAACACACGGTCAAGTTGGCCGCCATATCCCATAGAAGAGTGTGACGCCGATGCTTTGAGAATGTTGGGGTGCTGGAGGAATTCGTTTTTGATGTTGAGGTATCGATCATTTAAAAGGCGGTCGGTGCTGAATATGTTGGTTAAGATGATTTGGTCTTTATTGAAACCCAAGTTTTTACTGCGAACATATTCGAGTTGCTGGTAAACGGTGTAGGTAGATGCAATGAGAAAGGCTGAGATTGCAAATTGGAAAACAACCAGGACTTCACGAAGACGGCCGCTGCGCACACCTGCTGCGAGGGTGCCTTTGAGAACGCGCGCGGGATTGAAGTTGGACAAAAAGAGGGCAGGATATATGCCAGCGAGTCCCCCTACGAAGAGGGTTAATGTCAATAGGCTGCCGAGTGTAAAATAAAGAGTTGAGCCTGAAAGCTCGATTTGTTTTTCGACAAAATCATTGAGATTGGGCAATGAAAAATAGACGGCAATGAGGGCAAGAAGTGCTGCTAAGATGGCCAGAAGAAAGGATTCACCTAAGAATTGGCGAATCAGTTGACTGCGATAAGCACCGACTACCTTTCGTAGGCCCACCTCTCGGGCACGACGGGCAGAACGTGCCGTGGCGAGGTTTGTGAAGTTGATGCATGCAATGATGAGAATAAATAAACCGATGGTGGCGAAAGAATAGATTTGGGTAATGTCGCTGTAAAAAGGGATGTCGTAATCGGCTTTGGAGTAGAGATAAATGCGTTTGAAGGGTTGGAGGAAATAGGTGTTTTTTTCAAGAATTTCTTCCCCCATATATTGTGCCATGAATTTGGGCATTTGTTGTTCGAGGGACTTTATGTTTGCCCCTTCACGCAGGAGGATGTAGTTGTTGGCAGGGCGCCATACACTGTTTGGTTGCCAATTTTCAAATACACTGCGTGTCCAGAATGTGTTGACGGTGGCACATAAGATGTCAAACTGCAGTGTTGATTGTTGGGGTATGTCTTTAAGGACGCCTGTGATGATATAGTCACCCCCCATATATCGGTCATCGACAGAAAGGGTTTTGCCAATGGGATTTTGATCGCCGAAAAACCGTTGTGCGGTTGATTGGGTGATGATGACGGCAAGGGGTTGCGAAAGGGCTGTTTCGCGATTGCCCGAAATCAGTTCGAAATCGAAAACGCTTAAAAAATCAGGATCTGTGAGGCAAAATTGTTGGTTGAAGCGTTTGTCTTCATGTTTGGTCCATATGCCACCCCAAGACATATAACGTACGACGGTTTCAATTTCGGGATAATCCCTTTTAAGGGCTGGTCCGGCAGCACCTGATGTACCATACCCCATGTCTGTGTTGCCGTCGTCTAAGCGGGTTTCTCGGAGCAGGCGGTATATGCGATCACTTTTGGTATGAAAGCCGTCGACTTTGAACTCGTCTTGGATAAAGAGGCCAATTAAGACACAGCATGCCATTCCTACGGTCAAACCAATGATGTTTATAAACGAATACCCTAAATGACGCGTGAGATTGCGCAGTGCGATGGTGATGTAGTTTTTAAGCATGGCGTATCCGATTTGATAAAGACAGGTTTGAACATAAAAGGTCGGGTCTTACGATTAGACACCGTGGATTTGGAAAAGGTTTTAAATAAAAGAGCTGGTGTTCTAAAAATAGAACACCAGCTCTTTTATTTGGGTGATCTATTTCGCCAGTTGCGGCGGCGTTGCCAGCGTTGGGAGGGCATGGAGCGTTTTCGGAGTCTGAGGAGCATGTAAAGGGGGATGAGGATGCAGATGAGGATGACTTCGGTGGTCATGATGAGGTCCTTTCATCCGCGTCGACCCAGCCGTCTACGAGGTTGATGATGCGGCTTCCGTAGGCGGCATTTTTTTCGGAGTGGGTGCATTGGATGATGCTGACACCTTCGGCGTTGAGGTGTTTGAAGTGGGTCATGATGCGTTCGCCTTCGGCGGAGTTGAGGTTTCCGGTGGGTTCGTCGGCGAGGATGAGTTTGGGGTTGGTGATGAGGGCGCGGGCGATGCCGATGAGTTGTTGTTGGCCGCCCGAGAGCTGGTTGGGAAAAAGCCCTTTTTTGGCGACGATGTTGAATCGGTCGAGCATTTCGGCGATGCGACCTTTGCGTTCGTTGCTTTTTACTTTTTGGTAGAGCAAAGGGGTTTCTAAGTTTTCGGCGACGGTGAGTTCGTCGATGAGGTGATAACTTTGGAAAACAAAGCCGATGTGGTCGCGGTGAAGTTCTGTTGTTTGGCGTTCGTTGAGTTGGTGCACGGGTTGGTCGTAGAAGTGGTATTCGCCGCCTGAGGGGGTGTCGAGCATGCCGAGGATGTGGAGTAGGGTGGATTTGCCTGCACCAGATGGACCCATGATGGAGACAAATTCGCCTTCTTGGATTTCTAAGTTGAGCTGGCGTAGGACAAATGTTTTGATTGCGCCATTTTCGTAGTATTTTTCGATGTTGTTGAGTTGAATCATGAATTCCAAATTCCCTGTAGTCCTCCTTTGAGAAAGAGGGACGATGGTTTGGCTGAATAAAATAGTCTTTTATTTTTTTATGGATTTAATTGGATCGGCGTTCGAAGAGGATGGAGATTTCGCTGTCGGAGGCTTCTCCGATTTGCACGAGTGACCATTCGTTGTCGTAGCCTTCTACAATGCGCCTAAGACATTCGGCGCGTTTCTCTTGGGGGTGGGCATAAGCCTCCCAGTCAAAGAGTTCCATGCGATAGTCGTATTTGCGCTGTTTGCCATTGACGACGACAGTGATTTCGATTTTGTCGTCGGTGTCAAAAGGCGGTAGTTGAATGGATACTTTAGGCATGAGGTTCCCAACTTATAAGAAGGAAGAACAGCACCCTAACCTTAGAGGTGGTGCGAGTGGATGTGATCCGCTTACTTTAAAGAATAGGGATAATTTATTCATAGCGCAAGGCGTCTATGGGATTGGTTAGAGATGCTTTTATGGATTGGTAGCTTACTGTGATGAGTGCTATGGCAAGGGCAAGTAGGCTGCCGAGCAAGAATGTGGTGATGCTTAAATTTGTGCGGTAGACGAATTCTTGGA
>JABIFK010000551.1 GCA_018650745.1 Candidatus Latescibacterota bacterium
AAAATAATTGGGCTATCAGGGTGTATTTTTCTGGCTTTTTCGAGAATTTCAATGGCCTGCGGGTATTGTTTGCGATCACTATAAACGAGGCCCAAATTATTGTAGGCGTTTGTATGTGTTTGATCATGTGATATTGCGGTTTGATAGGCTTTTATGGCTTCTTCATCTTTGTTTTTTAACAGGAGACCATTGCCCAAGTTGTACCACCCCATTGCATTTTGGGGCCATATCTGTATGGATTCTTGATAATGCTTGAGTGCGGTCTCGATATTGCCTTTTTGTTCGGCTATTACGCCCAATCCGCTATAAGCTTCACTCAGCAATTGGGTTGCCTCTGGGAGCCATTTTGGATCCTCTTGCCACTTATCAATAAACTCTTGATAGGCTTGAATGGCTTCTGCGAATTTGTGTTGTTCGGTATATAGATTGCCCAAATTAAAAAACGATTCAATAGCGGGTTCTTGCGCAGATAGTGATTTTTTATAATAAGCCTGCGCAGAATCAATGAGACCTTGCTTCTTATAGACGCCTGCCAGGTTGTGAAAGGCTCGGGCATAAGGTGTGATCGTTAATGCCCTTTGATAAGCAACAATCGCACTGTCTGTTTGCCCCAACTTTTCGTAGGCAATGGCCATGTTGTAGTGCGCTTTGTGGTGGTAGGATAACAGTTTGATTGACTTGCGATAGTTTTCTATGGCTGTTGGGTGCTGGCCCATTTCATCAAGAATGTGTCCCAAATTATTATATGCGTTGGGGAAATTGGGATGGTAGCGCAGGCCTTTTCGGACACTGGCTGCCGCTTGTGCATATTTCTTTTGAAATCTGAGGCTTTGCCCATAGATGATGAATGCCTGGTGGTTAAATGGCCCGAACTGGATGGCTTTTGCGGCAGCTCTTTCTGTTTGGGGATGGTCTTGTTGATAATGTCCTCGAATGGCTTTGATATAATAATAATCGAAGGCAAGTTGTTTGCTCGTAATTCCAATGCCTCCCAGTAGAACAATAGGAAGGATCATCGCAAAATGTTTTGGGATAACAGGGGAAGATGTTGCAGCTGGTTTAAAACAGATATCTGCGATGGCCAAAGCAAACCAAAAATTCAAGGTAGGTGCCAAGCGCTCGTATGGAAAATTAAAAAAACCATCGCCAATCATGGCAAAAATCGTTATGCCACACATTAAAATAATCCATTTGTGCGGTGTATCGGTTTTCCATATTTGGATGGCTTTGTATAAAAACAGAACGAGAATCGAAACATATGCTATCAGGCCAAACAAGCCTATTTCTGAACCGATCCAAAGCAGGTCATTGTGAGGGCGACGCGGGGTTACATTGGTGCGTAGTTCACCATAATCGTAAGGGGGATAGTTCATTTCCCAATTTCCCAAACCAACACCCACAATTGGATTGTCTGATATCATGGCTATTGTGCCAGCCCAAAGATTGGTTCTGCCCCTGCCCCCGCCTTTTTGAAAAATGGATGTGACTGCCGATGAGATATCGGATTTTTTTTCATCGAATCTTTGTACGTGGCCTTCTTGCATGTTGGCACTAAGGGGGCCCAAGAGGGCAACCAAACACAAGGCAGCAAAGGCAAAGTATAATCCATTGCGATTAAATTGTCCTTTTAGGTTTTGCCAGTGTGTTGATTTGTTAGAGACAAAGAATAAAAACAACATTAAAACGGTTGATACAAAAAGCCCTACCCAAGCACCACGTGTACGTGTGTAGAGCAAAAAAACAAACATGAAAGTTGCAGCGGTACTGGCTATGCCTCGGTCGGTATTGTTGCGAGCGAGGAAAAAGAGGAGCCCCGCAAATGGGATATTCGTTATAAGGTAATGTGCTGCGAGATTACGGAACATGAATGTACTGCTGGGTTTGCCTGTTGAGGGCAATGTAAAAGGAAGCAGCCCATGGTATTCTAAGATGCCTATAAATGCAACAATGCCACCGGCTAAAGCTGCTACGCGTAAAATTCGGGGCAAATCGGAGAGGTTTAATGTCGTGGATACTGTTAAGAAAAAACAGAACAGCGTGATGTGTTGGGCCAATAGATGAACAGAGCGGAAAGGGTTGAGGGCCCAAAGAGCCGACGAGCTTAAAAAGAAAACATAGATCAGTATGGGAGAAAGAAGGGCGATTCTTAAGCGGTTGGTGCCGTACCGCAACCAAGAGAGACTGATAATGAATGTGGCGACTTGAAAAATGAAAAGGCGTGGGGGGAGATCTGGAGCATCGAATTCAATGCCAGACAGGAAGGGAATGAGGGGTACAAAAGGGATCAAGCCCAAACAGCATTGAAGTACAATGCGCGTTATTTGCGCTGATTTTGCAGGAGATTCGGTATTGAAAATGCCTTGGGGCATAGAGTAGTATGGGAAATTATTGCCTAAATAAAAGCTTGTAGTAAAAAAGTATAAACGAGAGGGTAGTTTATTTATTTATTGTTTTTTAAGGTGTTTAGGGTGCGGCCTGGAAGGTTTCTTACCTGTTGGTATGGGTGTTGCTTTGCTGGAGGATGGCAAATAGTCCTTTTATATACGAAGGGTGAATGTGCCAAAAATGTAAGTGCTTTCATGTGAAGGGTCAAGTAGAAAGACTTGATCAAATTAGGCAGTATAGATCTATGTCTCGGAAATCGAACCCTATGTGTTCACCGAGGGGAGTTTAAAACATGATAATGATGTTTCGAGTAATTCGTTTTTGGGCTGTCGTAGGGGTCGTTTTGACTGGGTTTGGCACTGTTTGGGCGCAAACAGTTACCGTTTTACCCCATCAGGTTCCCAATGGCGTGACGGCTCCATCGCAATTTAAACAGCGCATTGATCTTGCTTTGGGTGCCGATACGGGGCTTACGCGTTCTTTTACGATTACTTTGCCTCCCGAAGTAACATTGGTAACCGGTACTGCAACCGCCACGTCTGATAACAGTTCTTTAATGGCTTATTTCGCTGGGTTGCCAGCAAGCAACAAATTGGCATTTGGTTTAACCGGGACGACAACGGGGCGTACTGTAAGCGTAGAATTTGATGTGCGTACGCCTGTTACTTTTTCTGGTATTGCAAGTGGTGGTGTATCTGATACGGTTTATACCATTGATTTCGCTGCGCAATTTAGCAACAACTCAGATAAGACACCTCGGGTGCAACTTCATCAGAACAAACGTTTGCGCATTGTGCAATTTTCACAACCCGATTCGGCAAATGGAGATACGACCGATGCCGGAGGCCGTTTTCATAAGTTGAAATTTAACAATATTTTCAACGGTGCAGGTTTGCCAGACTTAGAGCATACGGGTATTTCGGGTTTGAGTGCTTCTCAAGGGTTTAGTGATGGGCAAACCGATGTCACGTATTCTTTTTATGTGTCAAGTGATTCAACGTTGGTTAAAAGACAATCCCAGTCGTCTGCAGGCATGTTTGTTATTGGTGCCGACGATGTGCCTATGGTTGGGCAAAGGCAACGCCCTCGACAGGTTCCCGCGACATTTATCCGGGAAGATTTTACTTCAACTTTTGCCGATTCAACCGAGGGTATCATCTCTTTGGCCAATACGGCGCATAACACCGTCTA
>JABIFK010000758.1 GCA_018650745.1 Candidatus Latescibacterota bacterium
GTGCCATAAACGTGCACAGATCACCGCCTTCAAGCCCTTCACCTGGCCCACTGCGTTCGGCACCATCACCAAAAGGACGCATTTCGCCATGTGCCGATGTGCAATACAAAAAGAAATTTCGAATCTGCCTAAAGAACGGCCGTTGCCACACATCAAACTCGCACGCCAGACGCACACCTTCTAATGCAGGCGCATAAATAGCATTGTATGCACGACCATAACTAATGCCTTCAGCCCACCCACCATCTGCACCCGCCCAATGCGGGTAAAATGTTGTCAATGCTTTCAATGAATACGACAACCAAGTCGGCGCCCCCTCAGACTCACCCGCCATCACAACAGCCATCTCCGATAAATATGCAATCAATCGCCCCGCATGGCTTTCACCTGGCTGTGTCAAATAATTGTGTCGATTCAATAAGCGCCGGTGCGTCTGCCATGCCCGTTCTTCACACATCTTCAACACCCGAGCCCGCTCGTCTTCACTCAATGCATCATAAAGCCAATCGTATGCCCTGTGCATACACCGCGACATACTCAACCCCGGTTCATCACCCCATCTTGCAGAAACCGAGGTCACATCGTCATCATCTGTTGGCCAATCCGTTACCGTGAGCAAAATACGTTTGGCGGCATCGGCATATTTTGTCTCTTGCGTCAAAAGATAAGCCAGTGACAAATCCATCAGCGCACTGTTGATGTATTTGCGAAAGTCAGCAAAATAGTTTTTGTATTCCAGCTTGCAGGCCACAGGATCTTCGGTATGCTGATACACAGGATACTCGGGTGCAGGCATATCCAATGCCCGCTCGGCAGCCTGAATACAAGCTTCATAATTGCGCTTGCGCGTCGTGGTAAACGTAGCTCGCAATGCAGGCAATTCATCACGCAAATAAAGCAATCGAGGATGACCATTGGGCACGCGATCAATCAATTCTTGTGGGTCAACCCAAGGCAATTCAGGCACATCTTCGGCAATGGTGAATGTCTGCACACCCCGTCGTGCTATTTCCTTGCCATTGGCATCGAGCGCGATCACATCCCAAGTATAATCACCAGCAGGCATAACCTGATCGGGCAAATGACAAGGATCACTGCCCACAGATTTTTCATAAACCACTTGCCCACATGCCATTTGAATTTCAACACGATAGTCTGCCGCCGCTTCATCGGGTAACCAAGCAAGGCCAGGGGGCGTAATTTGAACCGTTGCACCATCATTGGGTGCGGGAAATAACAAACGATCAGAGCGTTCAGTTAAAAAAGCCATTTTGGCTCCTATTCAGTTGTAGATGGCAAAAAATAAAGCGGTGCATCAATACAATGCACCGCTTCAGAATACTGCCATAAAAAAGGGAAGTCAATCAAATCAAAATCAGACCGGATAATATTTATTTAACCACGCCATCGTACGCACCAATTCTATCTTGGTCATGTCGCGACGGCTCTTTTGGAACTCACGCACAATCGCTTTGCTCAAAAAGCCATGCTCTAAATTTTTCCTACTTTGATACCGCCGACAATAATTTTCAATCTGTTTGCGCAAATATTGTTCTTGTTCGCGCGGCGTAAGTGCATCTTGCAATTCTTCTACAACCGCGCCACTGTCCTTCATCGCCGCGACCTGCTGCTTCAACTGAACCGGACTACCGCCCAACCCATTTTCCTTCATAAAGGTGAGATACATCTGATTCTCTTCATAATCCAACCCACTCAACTCACCTAAGTCGCGCCCCCTGCTGCGCGTGGCCTCCGACTCCAAAGCCATCATGCGTTCTTCACCTGGCACAGAAGGCGCGCGCTCAGTGGGTTCGAATTGTCCTTCACCTTTGATCTTCAAAAACGGATGCTGATCATCCTGAATTTTATTGATACAATGGTGCAGCAACGGGTCATCGGGGCAAAACACATAGCCATACAACGATTCATAATCGCCCGCCGGACCATCCACACGACACGCCCGCGCCACCATCTGCTCAATCCACGGACGGCTACGAATGTGTGTTAAACATGCAATATGCGAAATCGCAGGCACATCCAATCCTTCATACGCCATGGCCACCGTCACCAACACATCATTCTTATCATTATCATGCCGCTTAAATTTCTTAATCGCACGTTCGGCCTTTTGCGCCTCATCACTCGTTGCAACCTCACACGGCACACCCATCTCAATCAATTTCTCTGCATAATCCTTTGCTTTGTTAATCGACGGTGCCACCACCAACATTTTTGATCGCGGATTAAACTCTCGATAGTGCGTCCAGTGATCCACACACGACGACAACAGCTGATACGCATAATCGGTATGCAAAGCCGTAAAAATAGCCGCATTGCTCTCACGCCCCGCCTCAGCCAAACTCTCAATCTCATGCTCTTGCCCATCGCGCCCAATCCAACGCGCTCGCCCATCAATGTACTGAAAGTGCATCGGAATGATGGCCTTATCGCGCAACGCATCGGCACGTGAATATTCAATCACCCGCGTATCGGGTCCATCAAACAAATCGGGCTCGGCACCGTCTCCCGTTTCAGAATACGGCATAAACGCAATGCGATTGCCCGAACTGCGTTCAAACGTACCCGACATCAACACCACCAAAGCCGCCCGCTCAACCAGAGGCCCCAACGCCTGATGCCATACGCCTTCAGATTCCACGTGGTGCGGTTCATCCAATACCAAAATATATCGGTTCTTCGTAAACTCCTGCGCATGCAATTGCGGCTGTTGCGACACCGCCTGATAGGTCGTCACATACCCCGAACACCCGCGCCCAGGGTTTTGCTCATTGGAACTGGCCCGCAACTGATGGCTATGCCCCAACTCCTCTCGAAAAAACGGATCCATAAAGGCCCGCTCACCTTGCTCTTGCAATGCCAAGCGCGGCACAATCCAACACAATTTATCTGCCACAGCAGGCAACAACTTAGCCGCCGCAATCACCGGAATCAGGCTCTTACCCCCGCCCGGCGTGGCACTGACAATCACCTTTTTGATGGCACGATCCAGCCGAATGTCGGTACAAACCTTCAAAAACTCGGCCTGGTGCTTTCTTAGCCTCATAGACATATATTACCCCCCGGCCCCCGAATGGGGGAAACAATCTAAAACCCGGAATGAAATCAACTTAAATAGGATATACCACAGAAAAACAACCCTTTGCACCTCAAATCACGAGATACAAAAACACACACCACCCCAATAGCAACCACCAAAGGTTGTTTTGAGAGGAACCAGCAATGATAGGGAGAATAACGAACAACACCGAGTAGGGGATACTCGGAAAGGGGGCAAGAATGTAACGCCAAAAAAGGGCGGTGTCAACCGAAAGATCGACAAATTTTAATGGCTTTAAACCACAACACCAACCAACTTATTTTATATGAATCACATATGCACCGTCACGCATCTAAAATGTATTGCCACAGTTCTCACGCGCTCCACATCACAACGGTAAATTTAGTATGAGAAACCACATTCGGCACCTATCTTATTAAACCATCAGAATATTTCTAATAAGTAATGTGAATCACAATTATCATGAGGATGGGATAATGCTAATAAATAAAACCGATGAAACAACACAACAACACCCACTCCGGCTCTGGCCTGGCGTAACAGCTGCAATACTCATGTTGTTCATCAGATTTTTCCTCCCGTCTTTAACGCCCGAAGCACCCGAATCGGGCGTGCTTGGCGCATTATTGGTCAGCGCTTTTATTGTTGTTTGGTGGGCCTTCTTAAGCCGTGCACCGCTTACCGAACGTTGGCTCGCTGTTGCACTCATCATCGTCGCACTCATTGTAACACCCGTCATCCTCCACGAATCGATCGCAACTGGCATGATCGGCTTGATGTTCCTCATTTTTTCTTTGCCCACCTTGAGTCTTGCATTTGTCATTTGGGCAGTGGCCAGCCAGCATATCCCCAACGCACTCCGACGCACCACAATGATTGCCACCATCTTACTCGCATCTTGTGCGTGGGCACTCGTAAAAACTGGTGGTTTTGATGGCAACCTCCAACACGATTTTGCTTGGCGATGGGCAGACACACACGA
>JABIFK010000760.1 GCA_018650745.1 Candidatus Latescibacterota bacterium
CGGAAGTTGGACCGATTTGGGGTAATTAAATATATGAGCAATCTTTCAATTGAATTGGGAGGGTGAGAAATGAAATTGGCATTTACGACCTTGGGATGCCCTGGATGGGACATTGGAACGATCTGTGAGAACGGTTCCAAATTTGGCTATGATGGGGTGGACTTTAGGGGGGTGCAGGATGAAATCGATATCACGGTGACGCCAGAGTTTACCACAGGTTTAAAACAGACAAAAGACAAGTTGCAAAATGCTGGCTTGGAAGTGCCAAACATCAGTACAAGCATCAGTGTTTGTGTACCTGAAAAAGTAGATCAGTTTTTGGAAGAAGCGCGACGGACGATTCCTATCGCAAATGAATTGGGCACGACTTCTTTGCGTGTTTTTGGCAATGGTGATCTCAAGACGCATAACAAAGAAGCCTTGGCAGATTTTGGTCAAGATCTGATTGAAAAGTTATTGGCACTAGATGGCGGAGCAAATTTGAAATGGGTTTTTGAGACGCATGATCATTGGATCGCCTCACAAGATTGCAAACTGTTGTTGGATCGTATTCCAAACCCTGCCTTTGGCGCGCTCTGGGATATGGGGCACACCGCTCGTGTTGGTGGAGAATCACCTGCCGAAACCTTGTCCGCATTGGGTGATCGTGTCTATTATACACACATTAAAGATGCCATCTATGACACATCCCACCCCGCAGCGATGAAAGATGGCTGGCGGTATGTTTCACCAGGAGAAGGCCAGTTACCGCTTGCTGAGGCCATTGCTCTTTTAAAGAAAGCAGAATATGATGGGTGGGTGATGTTTGAACATGAAAAACGGTGGCACATGGAATTGCCAGAGCCAGAAGTTATTTTTCCTGAGTTTGTTGATTGGTTTCGTGGACTTGCTTAATCAGGGTTCATTTTTTGAGAAAACTTGAAATGAGGTTATGACATTGACACCTGTAACTGCAGTGATTGTGGGGGCTGGGCATCGGGCAGTGACCTATGCGTCTTATGCGGAGCAGCACCCCGAAGAATTGAAAATTGTGGGCGTGGCCGATCCGATTGCGCGGCGACGTAATCAAATGGCGCATCGCTTTGGTTTTGATCAGACCCATTGCTATGAGACAGCAGATCAATTGGCACAGGCGGGTAAGATTGCTGATGCCGTGATCAATGGCACGATGGACCATCAACACGTAGACACGGGCATACCGCTGCTTGAGGCGGGGTATGACATGCTCTTGGAAAAGCCGTTTGCGACCAATCAGGATGAGATGTGGCAGTTGGCGGAGGTGGCAAAAACGAATGATCGCAAAGTGATGATTTGTCACGTATTGCGCTATGCGCCATTTTATGCGGCTATTCGCAAGTTGGTTTCGGACGGTGAAATTGGGCAACTTGTAAACGTTCAAACCATTGAGCATGTAAGCTATCACCATATGGGGGTTGGATTTGTAAGAGGCAAATGGAACCGTAAGGATCTTTGCCATTCTTCGATGTTGATGGCCAAATGTTGTCATGATCTTGACTTAATCATGTGGATGATGAGTGGGATAGCGCCTGCAAGAGTCTCTAGCTTTGGCAGCAATATGTATTTCAATGAGGCTCATGCACCCAAAGATGCGGGTACGCGCTGCATGGTTGATTGCCCGATTGAAGCTGATTGCCTCTATTCTGCAAAGAAACACTATGTAGATCACCCCAAGCGCTGGGCGTTTTATGTTTGGGATACGCTCGAGCATATCGACAACCCGACTATTGAACAAAAGATAGAATCACTCAAGACAACAAATCCCTATGGGCGTTGTGTTTGGAAATGTGATAATGATGTGGTGGACCATCAATCGGTTGTCGTCGAATTTGAAGATGGATGTACTGCGACTCATAATATGGTGGGAGGGACATCGAGGCCATCGCGTGCGATACATTTGTTGGGGACAAATGGAGAGATTCAGGGTGTCTTTGAGGACTCCAAGTTTGTTCTGCGTCATATTGATCCGAGATCCGGGCATGAATATTCTGAAGAGATTATTGACCTGAATGAAGACGGTGGTGATATGCACGGGGCGTTTGGCGGGCACGGCGGGGGTGATTTGCGCTTGGTATCGGATTTTGTCAATTTGGTTCGTGGTACTGAAACATCACTATCATGCACGCGAATAGATGACTCGGTCAATGGTCACTTGGTGGGATTCTGTGCAGATGACGCAATGGCGCAAAGACAAGTGATCGAACTCTCATAGGAGGTTTTGTGTCAACATTGAAATGGGGAATCTTAGGCGCTGGGAGTGTGGCGCAACGGCGTGTTATTCCAACTATGCTGGCACTTGATGGGCACGATGTTTCTGCCTTAATGGTGCGTGACATGGAACGGGCGCAATCTCTTGCGGCACAGTTTGGTATAACAAAAGGGTATGATCAAGTTGATCAACTGATTCACGACGACAGTGTGAATGCTGTCTATGTCTCTAGCCCTGTCAATTTGCACCACGCGCACGTGCTTGCTGTGGCAAAAGCTGGTAAACATGTGCTCTGCGAAAAGCCTATGAGCATGACGGGTAAGGAATGCCAAGAGATGATCGCTGCCTGCAAAAATGCTGGTGTCCAGCTACAAGTCTGTTTTGTTCTGCGCGGGTGGGAAATCTATCAACGTATCAAGCAGATGATCTTGGAGGAAGTTTTTGGCCAGATTGTTGAGATTCGGGCCCACTTGGCAAAGTGGTCACCGGAGCAAACGGGTTGGCGGGTTGATCCGTTGCAAAGTGGCGGTGGTGTGTTAATGGATATGGGGGCCCACTATTTGGACCTCTTTCGGTTTTTGGTGGGTGACTTTGCTCAGGTCTCCTATATGGGCAGTTCGGAAGCATTCAATTGGGACACGGAGGACACTGCCTTTGTAACAACAAAATTTAAGAATGGCACACACGGGGTCATGGGTTTGTCGTTTGCAATTGCGAATAATGGCAATGTTTTGGAGATCTATGGGAGCAAGGGGTCGCTCTTTTTGGGCCAAGATCTAAGCATCGTGACCGAAGAGGGCGAGACGACAGAAAAAGTAGTTTTTCCTGATTATTTTCGTGGATTGTTGACGAATTTTGCAGATTGTGTGAATGGAAAATCTGAACCCATTGCTTCTGCCCTAGATGGTTTGCGCAATATAGAGGTGATTGAGGCCGCATATCTGTCGGGGCGTGAGGGGCGGTTTGTTGCGCCGTAGAGGGCGATGTGACTAAACATGCCACTGTCTTTTGTACTTGGCTTCCTTCTCGAGGGTAATCATTTGTTCGTATACTTGCTGCAGTGGAGTGAGTGACGCGAGTGCTTCGTTTGCATTGCAAGAGGGGGCACGGTCTTCGCGTATGGCGTCGATAAACTCTCGGTTCTGTGTGAGGATCGCACTTTCTGCACTGTCGTCCGTTTCGAAAATCGTTTCCCCGTTGAACACTATCGATTTGCCTGTGTGGTTGATAGTGCCATTTTCACAAATGAAAATATTGCCTTTTGCGGATTGTGATGCATTGTAGGAAAGACTGATGGTCGCGATGGCCTCGTTTTGATAGCGCATCAGCAAGCTCACGTCGAGTGAGGTCCCAATTTCAGAATGCAAGGGGGAGAGCTCTCCGCTGACACGGCGAATGGGTGCGCCAACAATCCAACGAGAAAAGTCAACCAAATGGCAGCCGTGATGGAAGACAACATCGTCAGTCCAGCTGCGTTGATACCCCGTCCAACCGACATTGTGGTGGCGTAACCAAAAAGAATAATGTTGGTGTTGTAGTATCCTGCCGGGTTTGCCTGAGGTGACAAAGTCTTTCAGAAAAATCCCAGCGGGGTCAAATCGGCGGGTGTGCGCAACCATGAGTTTGGCTGTGCTTTTGGTGGCCATACCTGCCAGATCTCTGGCGCCTTTGTGAGAGAGAGCCAACGGAATTTCGACCAACACATGCTTGCCGGCTTCGAGAGCTTTGATTGTTTGCTCGTAATGTACTTCGCTTGGTGACCCTATTATGACCGCATCAATCGTTTTGTCTGCCATCACGGCGTCATAATTTGTGGTGGCCTTTTCAAACCCATGTTTGACCCGAAAAGCCTCTGCGGGTTCGGATCTTCTTCCCATAACTGTGTGTAACTTTATCCCGTCCATTTGTTTCAGGGCTTCAACATGAAAGTCGGCAATACCGCCGTAACCCACAACACAACAAGATAGCGTGTCCATTGTAGTCCTTATTGATCAAGGTCTGAGGTTGACAAAGTATCAAGGACGATATACAATGGGCAACGGAAAAGCAATCGATAATTGCGCCAACCCGGCAATATTTTATTAAAAGCAAAGGAATCTGTCATGGAAAAAATCGGATTTGTTGGTTTAGGTATCATGGGTAAACCCATGTGTCACAATTTGTTAAAGGCGGGATTTGAGGTGGTATTTCATGCTCGTCGGCAAGAGGTCGTCGACGAAATGACAGCTGCTGGTGCCACACCGGCCTCGTCATCAAAAGCGGTTGCTGAAGCGACTGATATTATTGTGACAATTGTGACTGCTGATGCAGAAGTGCGTGAAGTGATTCTGGGTGAGGGTGGGGTGCTTGAAGGGGCATCACAAGGGAAATTGGTTGTGGATATGAGCACGATTTCGCCGATGACCATTCGTGAAGTTGCTGAACAGGCTCAAAAGAAAGGTGTGAGCGTTGTTGATGCCCCTGTTAGTGGCGGAGATACGGGCGCGATTGCTGGTACTTTGACGATCATTGCGGGTGGTGAAAAGAGAGACGTGGAACGTTGTGCGGGAATCTTCCAGGCCATGGGGAATGAAGAGAATATTTTCCATGTTGGGGCTGTAGGTGTGGGACAAACCGTTAAAATTACAAATCAGCTGTTGGGTGGCATTACGATGGCGGCAATTTCTGAGGCGTTGACCCTCGGCAAGAAGGCTGGAGCTGACCCTGAAGTGATGCGTCAGGTGATCAGTGTGAGTACGGGCAGTTCGCGTCTCTTTGAGGCCCGCGTTGCTGATTTTTTGCTTACAGGTGACTTCACGCCTGGTTTCATGTTGGACTTGATGAAGAAAGATATTGGCATTGGGGTTGAAATGGGCCGTGCGATGGATGTGCCGGTACCTATTGGTGCGGCGGCGTATCAAATGTATGCAGCTGCGAGCAGTTTGGGTGCCGGTGAGGAAGATTTCTCTGCAGTCAGTCGGGCTATAGAAAAACTCTCTGGAATCAGTTTGTCAACCTAAGATTATCTGCTGGACAAGGACCGGTGATCGGCTTATTATAGGCCGGATAAGGAGGGACGTGAATGAGTGAAGACAAGAGGCAACATCCTCGGATGATTGTGAATTTTCCTGTACAAGCGCAGGTTGGGGAAATTGTCGTAGAAGACTTAAATGTAACCGACATTAGTGCAACAGGGATGCAGATCCAAAGTGCTGACTTTGATACGTTGAAGGGTGGATTTGATACGTCTTTAAATCAAGCTCACTTTGAACTGCAAATGGACGCGCGATTGGCGTGGGTACAAAATGCTTCAGATGGGTCATTCTTGACGGGTTGGGAGTTCGTTTTTGGGCGTTCGAACACGGACCGAGGCATCGTGTTGAAAGTCGAACCAGAAGGCAAGCGCAGGCATGACCGATTGAGTTTAGAATTGCCCATTCGGGCACAAGTTGGTGCAGGTAATTTTGAAGAACTCGAACTGGTTGATGTCAGTCCTTCAGGGATGCAGTTGCGGTGCATGGATTTTGACGCTATTAAGGATGGACTGGAACCCACAGGCAATCGGGCACAATTTACCATTTTATTACAAGCGCGTCTTGCTTGGGTGCAAACTGCCGAGAACCAAGAATTTTTGACTGGGTGGGAGTTTGGTGAGGATACGGGTGAAGAAAGAATTGGGTGAAGGCATTTGGTTCGCTGTTTTTGATAAATAGGTTGTATAACCTAAAAAAAACACGTGTTGACAGTCTTGACAAACCTAAATATTCCAATTAACATTTCAAGCGATTACTGACCTTTCATTATTATAGATTTTGAGGAGATATAATGGCCACACAGACCGAAGACTTTTTGGGGATTACAGATTATAAGGTTGTTGGTTCGAGCCCCGTGCGCCACGATGGTGTGGACAAAGTGACGGGGCGTGCTATCTATGGGACCGACCTTAATTTGCCCGACATGTTGTTTGCTAAAGTCTTGCGCAGCCCTCATGCACACGCCCGGGTAAAATCAATTGATACAAGCAAAGCTGAAGCGTTGCCTGGTGTTAAAGCCATTGTTACTGGTGCTGACCTTGTTGAAAGCGCCGAAGATGAAATGGCCGACTTGGGTGAAGAAATCGTACGTATTAAAGATTTGACTGCCGCTGTTTTGGCCCACGAAAAAGTGTTGTATCACGGGTATCCCGTAGCCGCTGTTGCCGCGAGCAACATTCATATTGCCGAAGAGGCTCTGGATTTGATTACAGTGGACTACGAAGTCCTCCCACATGTATTGGATGTGCGCGAAGCAATGAAAGATGGCGCGCCATTGGTTCACGAAGATCAAAAGACAAAGTCCTTGGGTGAGCAAACTGATAAGGTCAGCAATATTTCCTCGCATTTTCGCACAGAATTGGGAGATATCAAACAAGGGTTTGAAGACGCAGATATCATTGTTGAACGCGAATTTAATACCGAAATGGTGCATCAAGGTTATATCGAACCTCAGAATGCTACTGCGCACTGGAATGCCGACGGTGTGATCACGGTTTGGTGCAGCAATCAGGGCGCATTTGGTGTGCGCGACCAGTTGGCAAAAATTCTGGCAGTCCCCGTGTCCAAGATCAAAGTTATTCCACTTGAAATTGGCGGTGGTTTCGGTGGGAAGATTAAAGCTTATTTGGAGCCAATAGCAGCCGTGTTATCCAAAAAAACGGGACACCCAGTCAAAATGATCATGACCCGCACAGAAGTGTTGCAGGCCACTGGCCCGACATCGGGGTCTTGGGTTCGGGTAAAAATGGGTGCAACGCATGAGGGCAAGTTGGTTGCCGCTGAATGTGAATTGGTATACGAATCGGGGGCTTTTGCTGGTAGCCCTGTTGGCGCTGGCGCACGCAATATGTTGGTGCCGTATGATATTCCAAACGCGGTTGTTGACGGGTATGATGTGACGGTGAACAAACCTTCGACCTCCGCTTATCGGGCACCCGGCACAACCAACGCGGTGTTCGCTGCCGAAGTTGTGGTTGATGAATTGGCCGAAAAATTAAATATGGACCCGATTGACTTTCGTTTGAGGAATTCAGCCAAAGAAGGGACACGCCGTGCAGATGGACCACTTAATAAGCGTATTGGGCACGTCGAGTGTTTGGAGGCCGTTAAAGCTTCGGAGCATTACAATAGCAAATTAGAAGGTAAAAATGTTGGCCGAGGTGTTGCTTCGGGATTTTGGGGCAATGGTGGAGGTGTTTCGAGTGCTTCTGCCAGCGTGAATGCCGATGGGACCATTAACTTGGTTGAAGGTTCAACCGATATTGGTGGCACACGCACCTCAATTGCCATGCAAATGGCTGAAGTGTTGGGGATTTCAGTTGAAGACATTCGTCCGCAAGTAGGAGATACAGATTCAGTAGGGTACACGGGTGTCACCGGTGGATCTCGAACGACATTTGCAACAGGTTGGGCGGCCTATAAATGCGCGCAAGACATCAAAGAACAAATGAGCGCACGTGCCGCAATCATGTGGGAAATTTCTGAAGACGACATCGAATTTGACGAAGCTGTATTCCAATCCAAGTCTGATCCATCCAAATCGATCACGTTCAAAGAAATGGCAGGCAAGCTCGATTCTACTGGGGGGCCTGTAATGGGACGCGCAACCGTGAAACCTTCGGGTGCCGGTGGTGCCTTTGCCATTGTTTTGGTGGATGTTGAAGTAGATGAAGAAACGGGTAAAGTTGAGATTTTGCGCGCTTCAATTTTTCAAGATGTTGGGAAAGCAATCTATCCTCCTTATGTAGAAGGCCAGATGCAAGGCGGTGTGGCGCAAGGTATTGGTTGGGCACTCAATGAAGAATATGTATATGACGAAAATGGTGTGCTGCGCAATTCAAGCCTTTTAGATTATCGGATGCCGACCTGCTTGGATTTGCCGATGATTGAAACCCATATCATAGAGGTGCCAAACCCCGGTCACCCATATGGCGTGCGTGGCGTAGGTGAAGTGCCCATTTGCCCGCCACCGGCTGCTGTTGCCAGTGCCATCTATCGTGCTGTTGGTGTTCGCATTGATGATTTACCCATGTCACCTGGGCGTGTTTTAGAGTCTATGTGGTCGGAAAACGGCGCTGCAAAATAAGGATTGAATGATGCCCAAAGTTTTTATCCCTTCATTGATGCGCAAACTGACCAATAACCAAGAAATGGTTGAAATGGACGGTCAGACTTTGCGTGAAGTTATTAACAATATGGAGGCGCAGTTTCCGGGATTCAAAGCACGTGTTTTGTATGAGGACACACGCTTGGCACCCGGGTTGGCTGCGGCGATTGACGGTGTGGTGACCGAAG
>JABIFK010000419.1 GCA_018650745.1 Candidatus Latescibacterota bacterium
TATCCTCGTATAATCGGGCGTGCTCCAGCGCAATCGCGAACTGGTCCAGCAAATATGGCAAGGCGTCAATTCTCCTGAGTGTCTCTGCCTTCTCCTCAATGGTACTTCCCGTAGCCAGAACAGCAACCACCTGCTCTTCCTGCTTGACAGGGATGAAGTAGGAAATCTGCTTGTCATAGTACCTGTGGTATTGGGCATCAAATCGCTCATCCCACCCTACGATAACTTGTGTTTCTCCTGTCCGGACCGTTTCAGCAAGAATGTTACTGGAATCTAGAGGACACTCTTTCCCCGCATCAGGCACACCAAATTTTAACGACCCATCGTTTAGGCGCCGAATGTTTCGAACAACCTCTACACAATTCGATTCATAGTCGGGTAAAGAGATGGCAAGACTACGGAAAATCCCAGCGTTGACAATGTGCTCTCCCAGACGATCAAGAACGGTACTCATATCGAGAGACGACAACGTTGTTTGAGCGATCTGCTGATAGGCACTTTCCAATCGCATTTTCTCGCGTAGTGCTTCTTCTCCCAACTTGCGTTCACCGATCTCTAATTCGAGTTCTTTGGTGCGTTCATAAACCCGCTTCTCGAGATCCTCGATGATCGATTTATTCAGACTTCTTTGACGGCGTTCTTCGAAAATCACCGCTAACATTTGGCACAAATTATCAAGGAACGGATGATAGGGAGAAAAAGACTCGCTATCTGACACATAAAATATCAATTCGCCAAACTCGTAGCCGCCTGATTTTATGGCAAATATCTGTAGCTGCTCCTGGTTTTTGGAAGAGCGCTGTTCAGCATCTTTATGGTGCTCATCCAAACAGAAATCTATTTTCTCAATCCCTGGAACGTCAACCAAACCTCGGCACACAAAACTCAGGGCGACCTCTTTATCAGGCAGGTGCGTAACCATACTCTGAATAAGAGCAATCTGTCCTATAGTTTCTGCCGAAAGCGGATTTTGCCGGTTCATAGTAATTTTATCTCGTCCATTGGAGTTTGGTGCCTTCACCTTTTGCCGCAGAATGCCATGCCTTGGCCACGCACTTCCCAGGCCTCTGCTACAATGAGCTTCCCTAGAGATTCTTTAAGAATTCTTCCGGTGGAATAAAAAATGGATTGTGGACTACCGAACCTCGAACAACCATTTGAGGGTGGACTCTTAGGATATCCATGATGGTCGCGCCATCAAACGAGGTCGCATCATATTGACAGACCGTTGTCACTGGGTGTTCTCTGAGTAACAGGCTGACCTTGGCCTCGTATTCGAGCAGCCTGTTACCTCCCTCAATGTTCTGAACGATCGGATTCATTTCTCCTATCGCACGAGCGGCGGGAAATCCCAGGTCCAACGACTCTTCGTGGTAAGTGGAGAGCGTATCCAGCATTCGATCTGGATCAAAAACGTCGTCTTGGAAATACACTTCACGTGTGCCAAAAAGAGAGAGCGACTTGTTTTCCTCACACTCATCGTAAGAGGCATCGTGAGTTGCCAAGAAGTCCCTAAAGTCACGTCCATCAACCTTGTCAGAAAAGCAAGTGGTTCTTTCTCCAGTCTGTAATCCGCTCAGCAAGAACTTGTACAATGATTCGCTGCGCTCCTCATCGTCAGTAAAAATCTGGCAGATATGAGCTCCAACTGGAATCATTTCATCATTAAAGCCAAGTGATACCTTGGTGTGATTTGAACACATGGTAAAGTTCTCCTATTGATTGTACCCGATCTATGCGCCCGGACATCAGCGATGAACTATGGTCAACATCTCAAATAGAAACTCACAGGTTTATATGATTATGTTTGTTGAAAGCTTGAGCCAATAGACTGTCAATTGCTCTCATATCAGTAAATGGCTTTGCCAGACTAAAGTCAAATGCAGATTCGTTAAAATCAATATCACTCAGTTCCCACCCAGTGATCAAAACCGTCACAGTCTCGGGCGCCATTTCTTTCAGCTGCTCTGCCACAAGATCACCCCGTAAATCTGGTAAACCTAGGTCTATAAATACGATCTCGTAATTTGCATTTTTGGCCTTTTCTAAACAACTCTGACCATTCTCAGCTGTGTCAACAATGTGTCGATCTCTTAGGAATCGATGTAAAACATTTCTGATCGTAACGTCGTCATCCACAATCAAAATTCGTTTCCGGCGTAATTCTTGGTCATTCTCCGGTTTCACATTTTCGACAGCTGCTTTGCCAAGTTCCTGATCTGTTGGCAGTAAAATCTTAAACGTTGTCCCCGCATTGGGCGCAGTAATCACATCAACAGTACCTCCCCAAGTCGTAATGGTGCGATATACAGTTGATAACCCCAAGCCTGTTCCGATATTGACTTTGGTTGTGAAAAATGGTTCAAAAATTCGCTTCTGAGTTTCTTCGTCCATGCCGATACCCGTATCACAAAAGGTTACTTCCACCAGGTTTTCTCGTTGCTGCGTCTCAATGGAAATTTCCCCGCCATTTGGCATAGCATCTATCGCGTTAAATATGAAATTGACAAATATGTCTAGCAACCTTGTTTCAGTGCCCCTAATTGGATGAACTGCATTGAGGTTTGTGCTCACATTGATCATAATCTTCTTTGACGCCGATTCATCTTGCCATCGAGGCCGCGTCACATTGATGGCTTCTTGAATGATTTCGTTAATAGCAACAGATTCGATGCTTTTGTCTTCTACCCCTCGAGTTGATAAGTGCAATCGATGTACCAGATCTTTAGCCCTCAAAGAGGACTCAAAAATCACCTCTATGAGTTCGAGTTGTTCTGGATCTGCTATCTCTTCTTTGAGCATGAGCACTGGCAGTGTAACGCCAGATAAAGTTGCGCTCCCAGCTCCCCGCCTTAGCCAAGTTTTGAGATTGCGTTAAAAGCGTTTCGCGTTGTTCGAGTTCTTCCAAGTTTTTGGCTCTGCTAACCCCAACAGCAAGAATATCAGTTACGCGTCGAACCATTTCAATATCAGATTCAGAAAATGCCGATTCCTTGATACTGTGCACACAAAAGAGCCCATCCGAGAAAGGAATATCCAACATACTTTGAATAGGTAACCCACGAAATCGGCTCTGTCTAAACTCATCGAGGTAAGCGTCAGGGTCTGATTGTTCGTTTTGTGCCAGGCGGTCTAGGTTTTTGCAATAATAAAGCGTTTGTTCTTTCCAGCGCTGAATGGGCACAACGGAATGGTCGCGTCGTTCAGGCCCCCAGATAATACCGTCTGATCCTACATGTATAGATATCAAACTTTGGTTTGTTGCATCAACCATTCTATGCAGACCCAGTGTTTGGATATCTAAGCCAAATTTCTGAAATTCACTCAGACAAACTTGCAGAACTTCATTCAGGTCGCGCGGCTTCAGAATCCCCTGCACAGCCTGTTCGATGTGTAACAAGACCAATTGCTGAGCACTCTGGTATTGAAGCAATATTTGAGTTTGTGTGAGATCTGCTGTTCGTTCTGCAACACGTATTCCCAGCTCACGGTTCAAGGTTTGGAGCCTTCGATCTCTCCGCACAATTCGCCAAGTTTGTAACCCAATTCCACTCAGAAAAATTGAGATAAGGCCAATAAACCAACTTTGTTTCCAAATGGGTGGAATAACATAAAAAGAATGTCTTGCGGGAATCGTTTCAGTATTGAAATATTTGTCTCTTGCTTTTACCTCAAAAATATGCTCACCTGGTGGTAAAGAGAAGAACGTAATGCTTTTTTGGGGTGTAAATGCTGACCAGTGCGCTTCATTGAGACGATAGGAGAACTGAAGTTCGCTGTCTATTGTATCGTGCCAGAAGTCTGTTCCTTTCCAAAAAACAAAAGTGTTGCCTGGTTGCGATATGCGATCTATCGATTCTGTAATTTCTGTTCTTGGAGGGTGACCATCTGGTTGATGACGAATAGTATATAGGGAAATTGGGCCCTGTGGTGCATTGGGACGAGCACGATCAAACCAAAAGAAATCACAGTAATTAAACCAGAGCGTATTATTACCTGTAACCTGGAAGTCTGATAGGCCTAACCCTTTTTCATCAAATACCATTCCAGGAGTTGTGTAAGGTGTCCACGAAACGCCATCAAACCCAGTGAACCCCTGCGAGGTGAGCGCAAGCAGATTCCCATGTTTTTTTTGTCTCAACATGCGCACCTTGTGATCTACCAAACCCTCTCGTGTTGTATATTGTGTCCAGATACCTTTTTTCAACCTAAACACACCTAATGTTCGCGTTCCCACCCATAACTCCCCATCAGGTGTACTCAAGAGTTCATCACAGGGTGTTTCTCTCAATTCTTCTTGTTTGGGAAAGTGCCACGTTTGACCGTCAAAATAACGCAGACCATGTGCGCCAGCAATCCAAAGCTTACCATCTGTGGTTTGGGCAATACCGTAAGCACTAGAAGGTGTTTCTGGTGGTGCAAAGTGAGTCCAAATGGGTTCCCCCGTTTTGGCAAGAGAAGCAGGTGTGAAGCGTAATAAACCACCAACCTGACCACGATCTATCAATCGATTTACGGTTGCAGAAAACCACATGTGTCCTTCTGCGGTCTCACATACAGCACTATTGCGATGTAATCCCCAAGCCAGTTTAGGGTGCAAGTCACGTATCCAGGTTTTACCATCAAATCGCGCCGTCGCAGCTGTGCTGTCGTGACTGCCAATGGCCCATAGGATATTGTTTTTTGCAGCAAACAACCGAACAGGTGCATCAATCACACCATCTTCTGATCCATATCGAATCCATTTTTTGCCATCAGAGCTGACAATGCCACCGTCTTGGTCAATAAACCATGAGAGACTATCCGGTGTTTCACATTGGAAAAGTAAACCCTGATATGTTTGCCATTTGCCGGTGTCATAATCAAGTCGCCCCGCACCTTCTCCTATACCGGCGACCCACAACGCGCCATCAGAGGTTTCTAAAAGCAATTTTCGATGAAATTTCTCGGGCAACTGATTCTCAGCGAAAGAAAGCCAA
>JABIFK010000269.1 GCA_018650745.1 Candidatus Latescibacterota bacterium
ATATGAGGTTGCTGAATTGCAAACCTTCGCAAAATCGGCGTCGCGTGCACATCACCACCTTCATATTCAAGTGCGTAATCCGACACGTGATCACCCAACTCATTGCCGTCTTTTGCAAAATCGGCAAAGCCGTCCAAATAATTCGTATTCCGATCTTCCACCACGTGAAGCACCACCACATAAGTTGCCATCACGCCACCCAAATCAATTTCCACTGCGTCCTTGTCCAACAAAATGCCATTGTTCTCTTTTGCCTCGCCCAATTCAAAAGGCAAACCTAAAACCGATTGATTGCCCAAAAAATCGTCAAGCTGATCCTTTTCACCAAAAAACCCTTCAAGTTGTTCGTGGTTCTCATTGAAATACTTGTCCAATGCAACAGGCGTAAAATGTCCAGACGGGGGAATGATCATGAAACACCTCAAAAGAAAAAAGTAATACCACAGAAACCCTAACAAGACTTTAAGATCATGTTAATTGACAAAACGAATCGACTTTCCGTTTACCTTAAACCAAACCTACTCCTCATCAGGCACGGTATTGGTCCGGCTCCCAATTGACGGGGGTGCCATCAATCTCACTTGTTGTTCTGTCAAATTTTCATACTGAGACAAATCGTAATACTTGCCCGACCACGCCGAATGTCCAGGGCTGTATTTATACAAAAATGCGCGCCGCTGATGATCCGCTGCCCAAGGCATCGTACCGTGAACCAAAGCCTCACTGAACATCAACGCATCACCCGGTTCTACCTCAGGCTGACGCACATAATGTGGGAACCGCTCAAAGTTGCGCACATCTTGCGGAACGCTCTTTAAAAAATTCGTCTTGTGCGTGCCCGGAATACAACTAAATCCACCGTCGCCCGCACGTGCCGGTGATGTAAAAAACGTCACCACCGTCAACCCCGTACGAATCACACCATCCCGATATTTATACCAATGATCCCCTTCCTGCCCATTATCCCCGCCGTGCAAACGCCCCCGCTTGGCACCCTTGTCCATAAAAATCAGATAGTCATGATCAATCCGCACTTTCGACCCCAAGAATTCCAACAAATAGGGCATCACACGAGGGTGGTCCAACAACCGCTGAAACGGTGCTCCCCAAGCAGACGGTTGGCGCACATTCTTATACCCATCTTCACCCGTGTGCTCCGCCATCTTTTGATCGGCAATTGCATTTAACACGTCCACCTCATCAGACGACAACACATTCTTAATCACAATGTAGCCGTCCAAATCAAAAATAAACTTCTCTTCCTCAGAAACCTGATATTGTTCTTCCTGTGCCATCATTTTTCCTTTCACACTCAACAATGCGTGTCCACTCAGTTAAAAACATATAAATCTGAATGATTTGTCTTCCGCCTTTTTACTTTTGCCTTTTGCCTTTTACCTTTTGCCCTAATTCATCCATCGTCTCCCTCACCACCCGAACCGTTTTTTCCCTGTTCCACGGATGGTCCGTCACTCCCGCAGTCCACACTGCCAACCCCAACAACCGCCCAGCCACAAACGCATCCAAAGCCCCATCCAAAACCTCTGGCAAATCACGCACAGCACGATAACCCTTTAAAAAAGCAAACCGCAAATCATCAGATCGTTTGTGATTCCGAATGCCCATCAATGCCACAGCCACATCGTGAAGATAATGCCCCCAGCCACACTCGTCAAAATCAATCGCACCCACCCCATTTGGCATAAACAAAATATTTCTGGGGTGAAAGTCTCCGTGAATGACCCCATAAACATCTTCGTGTAACCCCAACGTATGCCAGACTTCTGCATACCAATCCCATACAGCCAGATAAGTCACTTCATCACCTGGTCGTAGCAGTGCCTTAAACGCAGCTTGATCCACAGCCGAAACACATCCCAATGCCGTTTCCACCGTCCACGCTTTACGCTCAAATTCCATTGGGGCAACAAACGCTTGCGCAGACAAATGCAATTGCGCCATCAATTGGCCAGCCTGTTCATAGTGATGGGGCATCAACTTACGGTCATAAAAAAAACCGTGCCTGCGATGAAACAACACACAGACCCGGTCTTCGGGCACACCGTCAGCACCGACTTCAATCACTCGTTCACCCAACGTTGTCGCCACAACATGCGGTACACACAGTTCGGTTTCTTGCTCAATACGACTTAACCACAGAACCTCAGATGCAACCTGAGATACGTCTTGAAACCCTGGGCGACCAATGCGCAACACATACCGTTCGCCTTTTTGATCGCGTACATCAAACGTCGCATTGTTCCAATGTGCAATCAACCGTACAGATGCAATCTCAAATCCATATTGAGTAAGTGCTCTTTGTGCCAGCTTTCGCAACCGAGCAACTTGGGCCCGATATGTACACTGTGCAAACGGAATCATCTGAGTAACCACCTATCACACCTTATTTTTTTTATCCGACCCGTTCAACATGTCTTGATACAGCACATTTAAATCTCTCACCATCACTTTATGATCCCACTGTTCAATGGCCCACCCAAAAGCTTCCATGCCAAACAATTTTCTTTTTTCAGCATCATCCAACAATTTTTGAGCGCCGTCTGCCAAAGCATCCACATCACCCTGTGCAACCACATATCCCGTTCGATCATCAATCACGATCTCGTGAATACCATCCACTTCAAAAGCCACCGTCGGCACGCGTGCCAAAGATGCCTCAACAGCCACACTGGGCAATCCTTCGCGCAAAGACGTCAACATATGAATCTCAGAAGCCAAATAAACAGGCACCACATCTTCAATAAATCCAGCAAAAACCACATTGTCCTCAACACCCAAATCACAACAAAGCTGCTTACACGCCTCCTGTTCAGGGCCTTCACCAACCAACAACAAACACAATTTTGGATTTTGAGCGTGCAACTTTGCAAATGCCTTAATGGTATAGTGCTGCGCTTTGGCAACCGAAAAGCGCCCGATATTTACCACCACAACAGCATCCTCTGCAATCCCCAATTTTTGCCGAACCGCGCGTTTGTCCGCATTATCTAACTCGCGTTTATATCGCGACACATCAATGCCACTGAACACAACCTGCTGTGGCATGCCACTTCCAATCTTATTTTGACGATATTGATCCAAAGTGTCTTGCCCCACTGCCACAATCCTATGCGCACACCCCACAGTCCATTTTTCAAGATAAATATAAAAATCCCGCTTCAATTTGCTCATCGGATCATTAAAAACCACACCGTGTAACCCATAAATAATACGAGGACAACGCGCCAACCACGCGGCAATGCGCCCAATCAGGCTCGACTTGGTCTCATGTGTATGAACAATATCAAACTGCTCACG
>JABIFK010000675.1 GCA_018650745.1 Candidatus Latescibacterota bacterium
CCAACACGTTACGCCCTTCATAACCTGTACGCAGCAAAACAGCCAGCAATTCTTCGTCTCGCAAAGCCTCAGCGCCAAGCCGTTCCAATTTTTCACGCGGCAAATCCACATCGGCCACACCTGCGATGCTCCCGCGTCGCAAAACCCCATCCATAATACCTCCTTGATATTTTTCCCAATACAACGCAAAATGCATTCCACCTACCCAAATCTGGGTAATCATTTAGAAAAGGAATATTCGAAGGATTTACAAGGAGGGAAACTTGAACAAATTGTTCACAGAGGTGATCAAACTGTACAAAAAAATCCCGATGATAAATCATCGGGATTTTCAAATCAATTGTTTTTCTAAGGCTTCGTTTCGCTCTTTTTGCTGCTCGACAATTTTTTTTTGTCGTTCCAAAAAGCCCGCCAACCCATAGCGATCTTTTTTAAGGGCTTTTTCATCTCTTTCACTGCCCTCTCGTTTCTGCGAAATAAGCTGGTGTTGTCTGCTGTGATACTCACACGACCGTTCAACATTTCTCAAATCTTGGTTTATAACGGATATGTGCTTCCAGGTGCCGTATTTCACCAAGATGACAATCACCAGCATAAACAGTGTCAGAAGATCAAAAAACATAGGTTCCCCATCATTGTGGAATGGGTAAGCCGCGCTTGAAAAACTCTTGCTTGATGGCTCGCTCACGTGCTTCCAATGCCCGAGTTTCTTGCTTGGCCTCTGCCACTGCCAGTTTAACTTCCGTCAATCCCATTCTTTCAGCTTCCACCTGGGCCTGAACCATCCCATCCAGTTTCTTCTCGGCTTCAATCGCTTCTCCCAATTTCCGAGACCGCTCTCGACCTCTGATAATACGCGGCCGGATGTCTGAAAGCACCCCAGTGTAGTTCAATATGGTCAGCACAATATACAGAAATGACCCCAGAATAACGCTGGCCTGTATCCACAACATAACAAATGTCTCCCGGTCAACTAAGCGCACAACACCTTATCTGGCCAACTCAAACCGCCTCGCCACATCCTTGACCATCGCTACCAAGACACCATCATCAAGCCGCTCACGATAATTCGGATTCACGTGGAGATACTGAATGCTGCCATTAGGGGCCAATACAAAAATGGAAGGCACAGGTAGGGCCCGCTTTCCTTTTTTGAACGCCACACCAAAGGCTTTGGCCGCTTTAAAATCGGGATCAGACAAAAGAGGAAACGTCAATTTCGCCTTGTCGCGCATCTCTACCAATTTATCAATCGGATCAGGTGAAATACCAACCAATTGCAACCCACTTTTTTCTATTTCCGATACAACACGTTGCAGTTGTCCCAACTGCCGACGACAATGGGGTCACCAATGCCCGCGATAAAAAACCACCACAAGAGGCTTTTTGCTGTTTACAGCGTTTAGGTCAAATACATCACCGTCAGCCGTTTTGAGGTTCAACACGGGCAACTCTTGCCCAATCAACAACGGGCGAACATCTTCTGGTGACGGTGCGAACCCCTCTTCGGCAGATGTAACATTCGCCCATAAAAACAAGGCGATCAATAGCCCAAACACTTTATACTTCATGAACGAGTTGCCTCCTTACCAGCTGTTTTTGGTACAATCACCGTAAAGACGGTCCCATCTGACTCAGAAGACATCGCAGAAATTTGTCCTCCATGCCCTTCGGTAAACAAACGGGCAATGGTTGTTCCCAACCCCGTCCCCTTTTTATTGCGCTTTGTCGTGTTAAATTTCTCAAAGATCGTTTTCACTCTGTCTTCAGGAATGAGATCACCCCAATTTTGCACAGAAATTTGAACCGTAGCACCCAAATCTTCAAATCTGACGGTCACCTCACCCTCATCGTGCTCCAACGCATTCTTGACCAAGTTGGAAACAGCCCGTTGTAGCTTTTGCGGATCGTGCGATACAACCAATTCTTCCATACCCGTCTCTTGCCCAACCCAAACAAACTTCACACGCCCCTGGGTATCAACATCTTCTTCTCCAATGCCTAAAGCCGCATCTTGAATCGCATCTTGAATCGTGCGCACCACATCTACATCAAAACGGTGCAACACAATTTCTCCATTTTCATATTGTGACACTTCACGTGTCAAATCCAACAACCGCTCCAATCGTTTGCCACCTTGCCATATTGCATCCAGATACCGCGTCATCTTTTCGTTTTCTTGGACCTCAGCATAATCTTCAACCAAAATTTGGGAAAATGCCAGTATCGGCGTCAAGGGACTTCTTAATTCGTGTCGAATAAAAGCATCCCACTCATCTCTTAACCCCTGCATCCGCTCTTCTAGTGCTTTGCGTGCAGAAATGTCGATCGCCGATTCGATAAAAATACGGTCTTGCCCTCGAGAAAATATGCGAATGTGGGTTTCAACGGGCACTTGGCG
>JABIFK010000878.1 GCA_018650745.1 Candidatus Latescibacterota bacterium
GAACTACGCCCTCTCATTCCCAAAAACAAAGCCCGTGCCTTTCACGTCAACTTGATCGACTTGGGCAAAACCATTTGCAAAGCCCGTACGCCCCAGTGTTCTGCCTGCATGCTTGTCGATTTATGCCTTTACAACACAGTCAATAAAACTTGATCTTTTGCTTATAAAACCCTATTTTCTCAAGAACTTGTGCCGTTTTCTGCCTTAAAATAGAACAATACCACCGAGTGAACAGGGCAATGGCTCCAAACTTGTGTCCGGAACACTTTTGCCTTTTTACTTTTTACTTTTTATTTTTCCCTTTATGCCCTTACTGACCCCCATCCACAACCTCGCCATTCGTACCCGACTCACGTTGGGTGCTTCTTTGCTTATCGCTGCCATATCCATCTTCGTTTTTATTTATTTCCCGTCTTATTTGGCCGACAAACAACTCCACGCCTTGGGCGAAAAGGCCCAAAGTATTGCCAACACCACAGCATTTAGCATTGGTCCGGCTCTCGTATTTGAAGACCCCATATCGGCCAAACAAGTGATTAATGGCACGCGCCAAAACCAAGACCTAGCCTACATCATTGTTCTAAATGCACAAGACGAACGCTTTGTCTCATACAATCCAGAACTTGCCGAACTAGCCGATTATCAAAACATTCAAAATGCGATTTCAACCGATGGTAGGTTTTACAACACACAAACCCCCATCCAACTCATCGAAGAACAATCTGAGCAAATTGGGCAACTCTTTTTAGGATTGTCTCTCGATGCCGTCAACATACAAGTACGCCAAAGCAGAGAAGTAATTGCCATTGTCAGTCTCATCATTTTTATTTTTGGCATTGGCGGTGTGATTCTCTTAAGCACCATCATCACCAACCCACTCACTCAAATGGTGCAAACAGCCCAACAAATCGCGGCAGGAGACCTGTCTCAACGTGCACAAGTACAATCTACAGACGAAGTTGGGCATTTGGCGCACTCGTTTAACCAAATGGTCGACAACCTTGCAGAAGCACAACAAACGTTAGAAAAACGTGTCGAAGAACGCACGCAAGAACTGCAAACCACCAACAACGAACTCTTACAAGCCAAAGACGCAGCAGAAACAGCCAACCGTGCCAAAAGTGCCTTCTTGGCCAACATGAGCCACGAGTTGCGTACCCCACTCAATGCCATTTTGGGTTTCACGCAACTCATGGTACGCGATCAATCACCTTCAAATGAACACCGCGACAACCTCAGCGTGGTCAGCCGCAGCGGCGAACACCTACTCTCTCTCATTAATGACGTACTCGAAATTTCCAAAATAGAAGCGGGACAAACCATCTTAACCGAAGAAGCATTTGACCTCTATCGTCTACTCAACGACGTAAAAGGCATGTTCCAACTGCGTGCCGAAGACAAAAACCTACAACTCATCTTCGAATACATTGAAGAGGTACCACAATATGTATACCTCGACCAAGGCAAATTGCGCCAAGTGCTCATCAACTTATTGAACAACGCCATCAAGTTTACCGAAAAAGGGGGCGTGACCTTACGTGCCAAGATCCAAGACGCACATTTATTATTTGAAGTAGAAGATACAGGCCCAGGTATTGCTCCCGAAGAGCAACGGGCACTTTTTGAAGCCTTTTCGCAAACTGAAACAGGTCAAAAAAGTCAAGAAGGTACTGGGCTGGGGCTTTCAATCAGCCAGCAATTTGTGAGTCTCATGCAGGGCGAATTTTCTGTACACAGTAACGTGGGACGTGGATCTACCTTTTCATTTCATGTGGTTCACAAAAACGCAACAGCTGAAGACATTCAACCGACCAACCAAACCAACCACAATGTCGTAGGGATTGCTCCGGGCCAACCGACATATCGCATACTCATTGTAGAAGATCGCATCGAAAACCGCAAACTGCTCACGCGCTTCCTCACGCCCTTAGGGTTCGAAGTAAGAGAAGCAGAAGATGGCAAAGTTGGCCTTGATGTATGGAATGAATGGAAACCACATTTAATTTGGATGGACATGCGCATGCCCGTTATGGATGGTTACGAAGCCACCAAACGCATCAAAGCCGCTGACGAAGACAAAGAAACCGTCATCATCGCATTAACCGCCAGTGTTTTTGAAGAAGAACGATCCATTGTATTATCCATCGGATGTGATGATTTTGTACGCAAGCCTTTCAAACCCCAAGACATCTACGACGCCCTCACAAAACATTTGGGTATCGAATTTATTTATGAAGATGACGAACTACCCGTTACAGAAGCAGACTCAGAAGCAGCAATATCCGGTGCCCTAACCCAATTGTCAGCAGAATGGATTTCAACTTTTCACGAGGCAGCCAATCGCGCAGACACCGACGAAATGCTGACATTGCTCTCGCAAATCGAATCAGACCATGCCAACGCAGTAAAAGAACTCACCGACATGGTCAACAATTTTCGGTTAGAAGAACTCATCACCTTAACACAACCCTAAGGGGTGATAAATGCCTGAAGAAGAAACCATACAAACCAAAGGCAACATCCTTATCGTAGACGACACACCTGCCAATCTACGCTTATTGGCCAACCTACTCAACGATCAAGGGTATAAAACACGCCCAGTTCCCAATGGTCCCTTGGCTATTAAAGCCGCCGATCTAGATCCTCCGGATCTTATCTTGCTAGACATCAACATGCCCGACATGAATGGCTATGAGGTCTGTGCCAAACTCAAAGAAAATGAACGCACAGCACACACACCCATCATTTTTATCAGCGCATTAGATGAAGTCAATGACAAGGTCAAAGCCTTTCAGGTAGGCGGCGTAGATTATGTGAGCAAACCCTTTCAGGTTGAAGAAGTGTTGGCGCGTGTGGGCAATCAGTTGGCCCTGTTAGATCTAAAAAGAGAACTCTTGCGAGCCAATACAGAATTAGAACGTCGCGTCGAAGAACGTACACAGGAAATCATTCAACAACACGACCTCTTTAGAAAGTTTGTTCCGCCCACACTCACCCAAGCGATGCACAAAGAAGGGTTCAACGTTGCCGATGGCATCTCACAAGAGGAAATCTATAGTGTACTTTCCTGTGACATTCGCGATTTTACAACCTTTTCCGAAAGTGTTTCTTGCACCGAATGTTTTCGTTTCTTAAACTCATTCTTCACTGTAATGGGCCCCGGCATTCGTGAATTTGGTGGATTTGAATACCAATATATCGGCGATGCCATTATGGCCCTGTTTAAACTTGAAGAAGGCCAACCGACAGACAATGTGGTACACTCTGCCATTGCCATTCAAAACAGAATTATGGTCGAATACAATGCAGGGCGCGAACGAGCAGGGTATCCCACCATTCGTGTGGGTCTAGGCATCAACACGGGTCCCGTTGCCATCGGCGTTGCCGGTACGTCCGATCGTTTGGATGCCTGTGCATTTGGCAGCACGGTAAACATTGCTGCCCGCTGTGAAAGCCTCACCAAAGACTTTGGGGCCAAAATTATCATCACAGAGTTTACATACCAAAAACTCGAAAACCCCGATGCGTTTCACATTCGCAGTTTAGGCGAGCAAGAAATAAGAGGCATGGAACAAAAGGTGCACCTCTACGAAGTTTTTGAAGTTGAAGGATCTTACGAAAAATAATCTAACAGTGAAAAAAAGGGCCTACCGAAACATTCGGTAGGCCCTTTTTTTATAGATAAGATTTCAATTCTTCCAAACGCGCCTCTTAATACGGGCTCGGTATTGGCCCATTTGGCATTAAACACTCCGTGCCCGATAAACGTCCATCAGTAAATTTGCACGATTCGTCAATATCACATCAATCCCTCGGTCGGCATAAACCAAAGCATCTTCGGGTTCGTCAGACCAAAACAAATTACAAATCAGTCCATGTCCTTTGGCCCGTTGAATGGCTTCATCTGATAGTTCGCGACGAAACTGCAAACGCTGGCATTCATATTTCACAGCCAAATCCACTTGTAAGTCGGGTGTATTTTGCCCTGCCAAACAACAACGTCCCACAGACGCATCAATCTCAAGCGCAGCTGACAAAACATCATCTGCACCTGCAATATAGGCCCTGCCTAAAAGCCCCCGTTTTTGAACTTCATCACACACCATCTCTATCAATCGATTCTCTGGCCCAGGATTCTTAATGTGAATATTCAATCCAACCTGATCTCCTGCCAGATCCAGCATCTCTTCCAGGCGTGGCACCCGCACATCGCGCCACAAATCACCCGTTTGAACACCCGCGTCCAACTTTTGAATATCTGCCCAAACCATCTCCGTCACAATCCCATCTCCATCCGTCGTGCGATCAACGCGTGGATCATGACAAACAACAGGCACCCCATCTGCACTCAACCACAAATCGAACTCAATCTCATCCACACCCAACGCAATTGCAGCGCCAAATGCAGGCAATGTGTTTTCAGGACAGGCATGACTCAACCCACGATGTGCACACAGTTTCATATTTCATTCCTTTGTTGTAATGTGATAGGACAATGCAATATATGTCCTGGCAAAACCTCAGTCCACAAAAGAAAAAATCGCACACGGCAACAGTAAGAGACGCAAAAAGGGCCGCGAAATTATATTTCGCGGCCCTTTTAACACCATTTAAACGTCTTAAACGGTTAACAGATTGTTTTCTGTTCCATAGGGATTGCTCACCTTTTCTGCGTCAGGAACGTCTTTCCATTGTCCGTCAACCAAAAACCGGTATTCATAACACCCAGATTGAAGATTGGTCCAAGTGGACCATTCACCATCTTTTTGTTTTTTTAAGGGGCGCTCTTCCCAATCGTTAAAACTCCCCAACACATTTACTTCTTTGGCGCCTGGTGCTTGAAAGCGAAAGTAGACGCGTTTTTTAGACTGCTTTGCCATGACATAACCTCACAAAATTATTAGTTTCCATAACCTGAACAATGAAAGACTATAAGTTTTGAGAATTTTTGTCAAGCATTTGTATGATTAAAATTGCTGACAAATTAAACCCTGCGTGTATTTGACAACCATTCCCACCGACAAAAATACACCGTAAAGAAAATAATTACAATATATTATGAAAATTTCCACATCATCCGTACACACCACATCGATGTGCCGTTTCATACATCGCCACCACATTCTCTGTTGGCGAATTGTCCTGTAATTGATGCGTCGGCGCAAACGCATATCCCCCACCCGGCATCATAATCTCCAAGGTATCACACACGTTTTGTACCGTTTCCTCATATGAGCCATACGCCACAACGCCAGCCGTTGAAAGACACCCGTGAAAAGCCAATCGGTCACCATAACGTGACTTGAGATACGCGGGGGACATATCTTTTGCTTCTGGCTGAAGTGTATCCACCACCGAAACCCCCATATCAATAAAATGATCGAATGCCCAACTGCTCGAACCACACGAATGCACCATCACCGGCAAATCGAATGCCTTTGCCAAATCAACAAACTGCTGATGAATCGGGCGCAAATGTTTTTGATATAACGCAGGGCTAATCAACGGACCACGCTGTGTACCCAAATCTTCACCCATCCAAAGCACATCAATTTTGCCTTTTGCAGTCTCAAGCGTTCGCCTTGCCACCTCAAGCTGAACTGCTGTCTTCCGTTTGATGTATAACAAGGTGGCAGGTTCATCGATCATCAAATCAACAAGGGTTTGCTCCATCGTCCGAATCATACCTGTGCTGTTGATCACATCTCCCAAACCAGGATTCCCCAATACCACACAATAAGGCGCAAACAAGTCACACTGTGCCGCAGCCGCATCATAATCAAAATCGTCCGGGTCAGGCATTGGCCAATGCGAAACAGTTTCTACATCTGCGTGTTGCAACGGAAAATCGCAATAATCCCAATAGCCGCCACTGCTATGCGCTATCCATCGTCTGTGAATACCCCACATATCCACAGTTCGATCAGGCACTTCAGCATGAAGTTTGGGTCCCACATAAGGCGCAGAAATTTCACGAAAGTCCACACCCAATCGCTCGCGCAAGCCATCTCTGTCGTTCTCAGCCAATCCATAATGCTGCTTCAATCGCTTGTCAATACCAGGATTGGCAAAATAGTTCATGGGCACACGATCTGGAACCTCACGCGCAAAAGCCGTTAACACACGTTCTTTAGACGTCATCACCTTACTCCATGCTCAAGAAGTCAACCAAGCCTCAAAAACAGCCTCGATATTTTCAGGCGGATTATCTATCCCCCATTCACACTGCGCAATCATCCCGCCGTTGCCCTCATCAAAAGCCGCACGCACGCGCTGCACGGCGTGTGCAACGTCTTGAGGCGCTCCAAATGGAAGCAGATGTTGGCGGTCAATTTCACCCCAAAGTGTCACCTCGCCTTTAAATTGCTCCGCCAACGACTCAATATTCATCGTAAATAACTGTGCATTGATGGCATCAACACCCACCTCAATTAGGTCGGACCAAATAGGCTGTGTAAAACCGTCGGTATGAAAGAAGACATATTTGTTGGATGCGTGAATCATGTCACAATAATCGCGATAGAGCGGCTTAAAAATAGCCCGCCACGTATCGGGTGAAATCAACAACTGTTGCTGCGCCCCCCAATCGTCCATCAAAAAAACGCCATCCACCTGGCTCTGGCACCATCCCTGAATGTCTTCCAAATAGAAGTCGTGCACCATGCTCAAAAGCATCCGAAATTCTTTAGAATCGTAAGCGATGTCCATAAATAAATCTTCACTACCCCGCAAAAATTGCAGTCGTTCAAAAGGCCGAGCAGTGACAGCCGAGAGCATAAACAAATCGCTTTGATCACACTTTCGATTTACGTCATCAAATGAACGATTTTGTATCAGATGCCACGGCAATTGATACGCGTCCAACGCCGACCAATCTGACAAAGCAGGATCTTTTACCTCTCCAATCACACCGGGTTCAGCGCGTTGCCAGGTACTGCCCCAATCATCAACATAAGTGCCCACACAATTGACATCATCCAATGCACTCTTATTGGTTCCCGGGCTATTTGACGCTTTGCCTATATCAGAGGGGTATCGCAACAACAATGCATCAATCTCTTCTCGTTGCCGAAGTTGTGCCCCCGGCAAAGCCCACAAATCACGCGGTACACGGTCTGATGGCTCAAAATTAAGCGTTTTGATCACACGTTCTCGAGATGTCATAACAATCCCCCTTGAAACCCATAGACCAACTATCTCTTTAACAAAACTCTATATCATGAACCATTGTCAAGACCGAGCATAAAAAAAAGCCCCCGAAAGGGCTTTTTTTTTCAATCAAAATTTCTATATGCACTACAATGTAATTGTAACAGCATTGGCACCATCACGTGCCTTGTCTCGGGCTTCTTCAATCGTCTCACCCCGAGCGACCACAACCCCCATTCGGCGCTCACCCAGCACCTCGGGTTTGCCAAACAAGCGCAACTGTGTATCGGGCTGATCAATGGCTTTGGCCAAATTGCCAAACGTAACTTGCGAGGAATGTCCTTCGACCAAAATCACAGCCGAAGCAGACGGCCCGTGTAGTGTAATATTGGGAATAGGCAAGCCCAATATGGCCCGTGCATGAAGGGCAAACTCAGTCAAATCTTGCGAGATCATGGTCACCATGCCCGTATCGTGCGGACGAGGAGAAACTTCGCTAAAATAGACCGTATCGCCTTTAACAAACAATTCCACACCAAAAATACCACGCCCACCCAATGCATCCGTAACAGCTTTGCCCATATGCTCGGCTTCTTTGCGTGCAGCCTCATTCATGGGCTGAGGTTGCCAGCTCTCGCGATAATCCCCACTGATTTGCACATGCCCAATAGGGGCACAAAAATGCGTGCCGCCTTCATAGCGCAATGTGAGCAGTGTAATTTCATAATCAAAATCAACAAATCCCTCCACAATCACCGCATCAGCCCCACCCCGTGCACCCTCTTGCGCATAATCCCAAGCCTTATCCACATCTTCTTGTGTCTTCAACGTGCTCTGCCCTTTGCCCGACGAACTCATAATCGGCTTCACCACACAAGGCAGCCCAATTTCGGCAACGGCCGCTTGGTATTCTTCTAACGTAGATGCAAACTTATACGGCGATGTGCGCAACCCCAACTCCTCTGCAGCCAACCGCCTAATACCTTCGCGGTTCATCGTCAACTGAGCCGCACGCGCCGTTGGAATAACTGTATATCCTTCGCTTTCCAGTTGCACCAAGGTATCTGTAGCAATCGCTTCAATTTCTGGCACAATCAAATCGGGTTTTTCATCCTCAATAATTTTACGAAGTGCATCACCATCCAACATTGAAATCACATAAGACCGATGTGCCACCTGCATCGCGGGTGCATTTTCATATCGGTCAACAGCAATGACTTCCACACCAAAACGCTGCAACTCAATCACAACCTCTTTGCCCAACTCGCCAGACCCACACATCAAAACTTTCGTCGCGGTTGGTGACAGCGGTGTTCCAAGTGTTGGCATATGTTCCTCCCCTAAACATTTTAATAAATGACTTCAAAAATCCGTTAACCACTTAACACTTCAAAATCACGATCATGCCCAATCAAAGGCACATCCACCCATTGTGCTTGTTTGTTGTGTGATGCATGAAACGCCACAACCGTCTCAAAAGTATGCACCGCCTCTTCAGCATCATATGAAAAAGGTGTCTCCCCATCTAACCAATCAACCATTTCAGACACCGCTCGGTCTACTCCCGAAATACCATCTTCTGCCGCAGGCCAATAATCCGAACGACCATCCCAAAATTCAAGCCTCACATCTTTAGCGCCCACAACAGCCCGCCCCTCGCTGCCATTAATTTCTGTACGTGCAGGCACAGCCGAATAATCAGGCGCACTGACCGTCACCATCACATCGCCATCCATACGCAAAACA